>NZ_CALJLR010000022.1:0-2771 GCF_937982575.1 uncultured Arcobacter sp.
TATTTTTTATAATCATAGTTGATTTGGAATTTACAGAAATTATTTTACACTACCATTTTGGCAGGTTACTGGGTTATCGCAGATTATAGCTCTATGCTAGCGTTTATACACAGTGTAAGTGACAATGCTTTTGCAGAGTTTGTTGTATGGATGCCATTTATATTTGCTTGGTTCAAGCCAGATAAGAAAGGTAATGCAAATGCTTACTATCACAGACAAGCAAATTTTTGGGCTATGTATGACACTACTGGAGTAAGATGGTAGTGTCAAGAGTTTATCTCTTTTTTCTATTGACATATTTTTTTGGAAATTCCTATCTACATGCTGATGATATAGGAAGAATAATCGATTGTGAAACTTCAACTATGACTTATGAATATGTAAAATGCAAACCAAGCAATAAGGTCTTTGAAGTTATAGACATTTTACAAGATGGTTGGATTGCAGTTAATAACCATTCATTTTATGTGACTTTTAAAAAGGTAAAAAATTTTCAAAAGGTCATGATGTGTCTTGAGTCAAATAGATTTCCAAACTATTTAGGAAATTGCAAGAGTGATGATTTTGATAAACCAAAAACTTGGCTGAGAGAAGATGCTATAAAAAACGGTTGGAAATTTACATTAGCCATAGGCGATACAGT
The DNA here is from genome assembly GCF_937982575.1 of uncultured Arcobacter sp. Taxonomy (NCBI): domain Bacteria; kingdom Pseudomonadati; phylum Campylobacterota; class Epsilonproteobacteria; order Campylobacterales; family Arcobacteraceae; genus Arcobacter; species uncultured Arcobacter sp. The sequence goes on from NZ_CALJLR010000022.1 coordinate 644, forward strand.
TTATTATGTTCAAGAATAGTGTTATAATGTTAAGCAATTGTTAGCTTACAAAAGGATGTTTTGATGCCATTACAAAATAGGGTTAACCCAAAAGGTGAAATTAAAGCTGTAAAATCAAGAGGTGCATTTCTTGGAAATCGTGGCATTATCCATAACGAGGAAAAAGAAATTATTTCACCTTTTAAAATAAAAGGTTGGGTAACTTGTCAATTAGAATTCAAAGGTAGAAAACGAGAGTTAATGGCAAAAGGTAAATATACTGAGCTGTTTTTTTTAGATGAAGCAACAGCATTTTCAGCAGGGCATCGTCCTTGTGCAGAATGTAGAAGACAAAGATATAATGAATTTAAAGAAAAATGGCTAGAAGCAAATCAAAGCTTACTTCTTGATAATTCAACAAGTATAGCTAATATTGATAAAATTATTCATCGAGATAGAATCAACAAGAAACAAAAAGTTACATATCAAGATAAAATGAATTTATTGCCAAATGGTACAATGATAGAAATTGATTCTATTCAATATCTTATTTGGAATAATAAAGTGTTCAAATGGACATTTGAAGGTTACGAATCCACAAAAATAAACATTACAAATAATGATGTTATAGTTTTAACACCAAAATCATATGTTGAAATGTTTAAGAAAGGATTTACTCCTACTGTTCATATCAGTTTACAAATAGAAACTTAACGAGATATTGGAAAGAAATATGAAACCAACTGATACTTGAGTGTATTAAATTGCTTCATTTAGGAGGTTTTTATGCCGTTTTTATTGCTTTTAATTGCACTGTTTATTTTCGCATTACTTCGTGGTGAGCAGAATGCATCATTTGTTATTTTGATGATGATTGTGACCGCACTACTTGCAACATACTACAAACCATTTAGAGATTCTTTGAGAGAGTTTTTTTAGGATGTATTTATGTCAGCTTTAGAGATTACATTTCTCCCTTTAGTACTTTTTACCGTTGTGGTTGCCATAGGGAAATTTAGATACGAAAACGGTTACTCAAAATACAGCCCATTGTATAAAGCCAAAAGTTAGCTATATGCTAGTTGAGTATTTTCTCTTCTAAGCGTATTATTTCACTTTCTAAGTTATCGTATTTGATTTTTATTGGGTTTAATTTTTCCAGACTTGATAGTGTTATGCTTTTTTGATTTTTAACTTTCATGTTGAGGATCGAAGTTTCTAAGATATAAAAATCCCATTGTGATAAATCCAGTGGATTGACACTGTTTTTGTTTTTGTGAGCTAATACACAAAATATATAAATATCTGATTGGCGTATTTGCTCAGTTGGATTAGTTCTATTTTCATGAGTAGGTTGAATCCCAAAAATAATCTTAGATAGTTCTGCTTGCTCCCAACTTTGAAGATATGAAGATGATTTGATTTCAATTTTTAGTCCATTTTTTGTTTTTAGGTCATAAGCATCCCACTCTTCTCTTGGACTATGAAGCTGGTCTATTGTTGATGCGACTATAAATTCAGCCAAAATTCCACGCAGTGCATTTCCCAATAGTTCTGAGCTTGACCAACTCCAAAAAGAAAGAACATTTAAGGGAAGTTTTTCGCCGTCAAATATGAATTGTTCATTACCTGTTTTTAAAACTGTTTCAATTGCTGGTAAAATAGTTTTATCCTTTGCTATCAAATTATTTGTTAGATATTATCTCTAATATTTATAAAAATACTTATTAATTTAGAAGTAAAGGAATATCTTTTTACTTTTTAATGAACATTAGATACTATTTTATTTTTACTAATAAAAGTATATATAAATAGTAAAAATATAAAACTATTTATGCTATAATTATATTAATTGGTAAATGAGGTAAAAATGGCAAAAACTATAGGGTATATTCGAGTTAGTACAGACCAACAAGATTTACAAAATCAACAGCACTCAATTTTAAATTATGTAAATAAAAACGCACTTGGTAAAGTTGAATTTATTGAAGTGAAGATGAGTAGTCGCAAAAAAGATGAAGATAGAAAGATAGATGAGCTTTTTGAAACTCTACAAGCTGGTGATCACTTAATAGTATCAGAACTTAGTCGTATATGTCAAGTGCAAACCAAAAGTGCACCAATATGCAGTGCAAAAGTGCACCACTTC
>NZ_CALJLR010000023.1:0-44644 GCF_937982575.1 uncultured Arcobacter sp.
TGAGCAAGTAACACCAGTTAATGATGCAACTAGCCATGATGTTCTTGATTCAATAGATAATACAAATGCAACATTAACATCAGCAATTACAGGAAATGAAGATGGAGCAACTGTTACATATACAATGACTTTAGATACAGCTCCAACAGCAGATGAGACATTTACATTTAAAGTAGATGGTGTTGAAAAAACTATAACTGTAGCAGCAGGACAAACTGAAGGAACAACAACAGTTGACTTTACAGAATCAGATGTGTTTACAGATACAGATACAATTCCAGCACCAACAGATTTAACTGCAAGTAATAATTCAGGATATGAGCAAGTAACACCAGTTAATGATGCAACTAGCCATGATGTTCTTGATTCAATAACTGATGTAAACTTAACAATTTCTGGTTCTAGTGAAGTAAAAGAGGGAAAAACAGCTAAATATACTATTGAAATAGATGAAAAAGCACAAACTGATGTAACAGTTAAAGTTGTAACTGGACATATTACTACTGAAAGTGGTGATATAGTTGATGTGACTCAAGATGTTATTATAAAAGCAGGTCAAACAAAAGCTACTTTTACTGTTGAAACAGTTAAAGATAGTGAAGTAGAAGGAAATGAAGACTTTAAAGTATCTATTGCAAAAGATGCAACTGGCAGTTATGAAGTAAGTGGTGGGAACTTTGAGAATTTAGTAGTAAGTAATGATAGTGTCACAACAACTATCATTGATAAAACAGTAAAAGTAAAAGCAAATGCTGTTGAAGTTGATGAAGATGCTCTAGTTGGTACTACTGATAATGATGGATATGCTACACAAAAAGTTGTTACAGGAGATATAACAATAGAAAATGTTGATCAAGTAGTATTTGCAAGTAATCAAACTACATCATTAACATCTCATGGAAAAGAAATCTCATTGAGCGTTAGTTCTGATGGGAAAACTATAGTTGGTGAAACTGAAGATGGTCCAGTATTTACGACAACGTTGTCAGAAGATGGTACATCTTATGAATTTGACTTAGTTGGTGTAGTAGATCACATGGATACAACTAGTGAAGATGCTCAAACACTTGGATTAAAAATAGTTGCTTCAAATGATGAAAATAGTGAAGAGACTACTTTAGATATAACTATAGCAGATGATATTGTTTCAATAGATGATTCAAATGAAAATGCTATCAGCTTAGATAATAGTCAATTTAGCAATTTAATTATAAACGGAAGTTTTGAAAATATAACTGGTCATAGAGTTAATGGAAGTGGAAACAAAGGCTTTATTGATGACCAAGATATTTCATCTGGAAACTGGTCAGGAATGCAGTCTATGGAAGGTTGGCAACTTATGAGTCCAACTTCTGAATGGATGGAGCCACATGAAGGTGCCCATGCTAATGTTGGAACAGCTGATGGATCAAATTATATGGACTTAGGAGAGACTAATAATAGTGGAGATAGTGATGTAGAAAATACTCATATCGGACAAATTATTGGTGGCGTTCAAGATGATGTAGTATATGAATTAAACTTTGCATATGCAGATAAAGCCTTTACACAGGCAAATGAGTCTGACTCTGGAGTATTAGAAGTTTACTGGGGTGGAGAACTTATTCAAGTTATTGAAGGTAACCAATCAGGATGGAATACATCTTCTATAGAAGTAGTTGGTGGTTCTGGTGATGGAACTAACAGACTAGAGTTTAAAGAAGTTGGAGAAGGTAGTGATAACTGGGGTATGGCAATCGATGATATAAGTATGACAGCTTCAGAAGTGACTACTAAAGGAACTTTAGCTGATGATGCTAATATTGATGTATCATTTGGAGCTGATGGAGAAGGGTCATTTAACTTAGGTGAACTAGATGGTTGGACTTTAAGCCAAGATAAATTAACTTTATCAAAAGATGATGGAGCTGCAACTATTTCTATAGATTCATCAAGTGGAGATTATTCTATTACTCAAAGTGCTTCTTTATCAGGTGGAGAAATTAATATACCAATTATTGTAACTGATGGAGATGGGGATACAGAAACTGCATCTTTAAAACTTAATCTAAATAATGTATCAGTAGATAATTTACCTGAAAATATTTACGTACAAATTGGAAATGCAGAAACTATAGAAGGTGGAACATTAGTTCATAAAATTACACTAGTAGATGAAAATGGAAATGAAGTAAGAGTTCCAGCAGGTGAATGGGTAGAAGTTAACTTAAATTATAACCCAACATCAGCAAATGGCGCTGAATCATCTGATTATTCATCTCAAACTGCTGTAAGAATTTATGGTGGTACGAGTGGAGTATTCTTATTCAATGATACAATAGAAGATATACTTGATGAAAATAATGAGTCTTATATTGTTTCAGTTAGTGGAATTGATTCATCAAATGAAGCAATTGCATCTAAAGTTACTTATAGTGATACAGCAACAGGAACAATAATTGATGATGATGTGGATAACTCAACTACTGCAACTGTTTCAATTGTAGATGCTAGTGATTCAAATGATGTTATTGATGCAAGTGATGGAAGTGTAGAAAAAGCAACTATTGGTGGTCAAATAGAAGTTGGAGCAACTATTACAAGTTTAAGTGTAACAGATGGAACTTCAGCTATTCAAATTGATCCAGCGAATGTAACAGTAAATAGTGATGGAACATTCAGTATAGAAAACTTTGATGTTTCTTCATTAAGTGATGGAACATTAACTGTTAATTTAAGTAGTGAAGATACATATGGAAATACTGCAAGTGCAAGTGATACTGTAGATATGGATACAACTGCTAATATTACAATAGATAATGCAGATATTACAAGTACAGCAGATGCAATATATACAGCATATGCTTACAATGGTGATAATTTCATGACTGGAAACTTTAATAATCCAGGAAGTATAAAACTTAATAGTGTAAATGAAACTGCTGTAACAACAGAGTATGGTGTTGGCATTCAAAATAATCAAAATGAGAGTGAAAGTGGAATTGATGATAACGAAACACTTTTAATTGCTCTTAATCAAGACTCTTCAAGTGCAACATTTAAATTAAATGTTCCTTCAAATGAATCATTTGAAGGAGGATGGGTTGCTTTTGATTCAAATGGTGATGCCATAACTGTAGGTACATTTGAAAGTAATGGTGGAGATATTTATCTTACTATAGATAATTTAGGCGAAAACTTTGCCTATATTGCATTTGATGCTCATACAGACAATGGACAAGCAAGTGATAGTGGATTTTATGTAGAGCCTGCTAGTTTTGTAGATGTAAATGGAAATACAATTAATTTTGATAATACAACAGAAACTTTAGATATTTCAGGAACTACAACAGATATTGAAGCTGGACAAACTGTAAATATTGAATTAACTGATGGAGTTAACACTGTAACAACAACAGCACAAGTACAAAGTAATGGCTCTTATTCTATTGAGGATTATGATGTAAGTGAATTATCATCTGGTGAAATATCAATAAATGTTACAACAGAAGATAAAGCTGGAAATCCTGCAACTGTTGATACAACTATTACCTTAGTTGAAGGTACTACTTCTTCAATGGCTGAGGATATAGATCAAATGCCAGAAAGTATAGACGAGACACAAACCTTAGATATTAGTGATAATGCACTTTCAACAAACTTAGTACTTACCTTTGATGTTTCAGGAAGTATGAAAGGTGATAAATTAGAATTAGCAAAAGAATCAACAATAAATATGATTGATAAATATGCTGATTTAGGTGATGTGAAAATTATGTTGACATCATTTGCTAATTATGGTCAAACATTGACAGGAAATACAGGTTCAGTATGGTTAAGCATATCTGAAGCAAAAGCATATATAAATGGTTTTACTGCTGATGGTGGTACTAACTATGATGATGCATTAGTAGATGTAACTACAGCTATGAATAGTGAGACTGTACCTTTAAGTGACCAAATGATTTCATATTTTGTATCTGATGGAAAACCAACATATAATATGGTAGATACAAATAATAATGGTACATATGAAACAAGAACAGGAAATGGTTATGATACAACAGGTGTAACAGATGCAATAGCTACTGCATTTAAAGCTTTACCATTTACTCATAGTTATTCAGTAGGAATAGGTGATGATTCATTGACACAATATTTATCTGAAATAGTAGAAAACAATAATGTAATAGTTGTAGATGATGCAAATGATTTAAATAGTACTTTATCAAATACAGTTAGTTCAGATTCAGTTTCTGGAAATATTTTAGATAATGTAAGCGGTGGAGATGGAAATATAACATTAACAAAAATTACAATCGGTGATACAGATTATACTTCAGCAGATATGCCTATTACAACTCCAGAGGGTGCAACTTTAAATATCGACTTTACAACGGGAGATTATACATACTCTGGAAGCTCTAATAATTTTACAGCAGATGTTTCTGAAGTATTTACTGTAACAGCAAGTGATGAAGATGGAGATACAACAGCATTTAATGTTAATATTAATGTAGTTGTTCCAGAAGATTTAGTTCCAGAGAGTGTAGATGAAACCCAAACATTAAACTTTGATGGAGCATCAAGTACAGCAATTGCTACAAATGTAGTAATAACACTTGATGTTTCAGGAAGTATGACAAATAATAATGAACATGTAAATAGATTAGCATTGGCAAAAGAAGCCTTAGAAAATATGATAAATGAGTATGAATCACAAGGTAGTGTAAATGTGAAACTTGTAACATTTAATGCGGAAGGTCAAGCTGTAAATAATTGGATGAGTGCAGAAGAAGCTATTGATACTATAAATGATTTAAGTGCAGGTGGTTATACAAACTATGAAGATGCGGTTTATGAAACATATAACAACTATACCGAACCAAGTGCAGATAGAACAGTAGCATACTTTATATCTGATGGTGAGCCAACAAGAGAGAATAATGAAGGATATGACCGACATCATAATACAGGAACAGATTATGAAAATGGATGGTTAGATAGTTCTTATCAAACAGGGTGGGATAACTTTGTAGATACATATGTTGATAGTTTACACGTAATAGCAATGGGAAGTGGAATAAGTGATACAAGTTATCTAGATATCTTAGCACAAGCTGGAAATGTAGAGACAACTGTTGTAACTGATTCAACACAGTTAAGTTTATCTATACCATCAAATGATATAACAACAAGTGTAAGTGGGAATATATTAGATAATGTAAGCGGAGGAAACGGAGATATTACATTAACAAAAATTACAATAGGTGGAACAGATTATACTTCAAACGATATGCCAATCACAACTCCACTAGGGGCAACATTAGCTGTAAATTTCATCACTGGTGCATATACATATACTGTAAATTCATCTGATTTTACATCTGATGTTCTTGAAACATTTGCAGTAACAGCAAGAGATGAAGATGGAGATACAACTTCATTTAATGTAGGTATGAATGTAATTGCAGCTACATCAGATAATAATGATACTCCTTCTACAACTATTGAAGATCCTATAACTGAAAATGCAGTTGATAAAGGTGATGGAACAAATGGTTGGGAAAAAATTGAAACTAGTGATGCTGATGATGTTATTATTGCAGGAAATAAATGGGATAGAGTCGATTTAGAAGGCGGAGATGATAATTTAACAATCGGAAATGCAGATAGCAACAATTGGTCTAAAATTGAAGCTGATAGTGGAAATGATAATATTAAGGCTGGTGATGATTGGGATAAAATTACTTTAGGTAGTGGAAATGATACACTTCAAGTAGGAGATTCAAAATCACATGGGTGGTCAGAAATTGATGCTGGTTCTGGTGATGATACAATCAAAGCTGGCGATAATTGGGATAAAATTGATGGTGGCTCAGGAGAAGATACATTAATTTTAACAAATCAAGATATAGATTTAGGAAATATTTTAGAACAAACTGAAATAAAAAGTATTGAAAATATAGATTTAACTAATTCAGATGCACAAGATATCAGTATAAATCTAGAAGATATTTTAAATATTACAGATAGTGATAATGAGTTAAAAATTTTCGGAGATAGTGATGATAAAGTTACTCTTGAAGGTGGAAAAGATAATTGGGCTAGTAAAGGACAAGAAGAAATTGATGGAGAAACATTCAATGTTTATGAAGGAATAAGTTCAAATGTAAAAGTACTTATTGACGATGATGTTTCAATTGATCCAGACTTTTAATAAGTAGAAAAGAGAGACTTCTCTTTTCTACAAATTTTATCTTTATAAAAAATTAGTTATAATCCGCGAAATACAATTTAAAACTCACAACACAGTAGGAAAAATATGTCAAATAATTTACTTCAAAAACAAGCGGATACAATCAGATTCTTGGCTTCAGATATGGTTCAAAAAGCAAACTCAGGACACCCAGGTGCACCTATGGGACTTGCTGACATTGCAACGGTATTGAGCAAACATTTAAATGTAAACCCAGCAAATTCAAAGTGGCTTAACAGAGATAGATTAGTTTTTTCAGGTGGTCATGCAACTGGATTAGTTTATTCTTTATTACATCTTTGGGGATTTGATGTAAGTATTGAAGATATTAAAAACTTCAGACAAACAAATTCTAAAACTCCAGGACACCCTGAATATGGACATACACATGGGGTAGAAATTACAACTGGACCATTGGGGCAAGGTATTGCAAATGCAGTTGGTTTTGCAATGGCTAGTAAATATGCAAAAAATATTTTAAGTGAAGATGTAATCAATCACAAAGTTTTTTGTTTATGTGGAGATGGAGATTTACAAGAAGGTCTTTCATATGAAGCAACAGCAACTGCTGGACACTTAGGTCTTGACAATCTAGTTATTATTTATGATTCAAACTCTATTACTATTGAAGGTGATACTTCTATTGCTTGGAGTGAAGATGTTAAGAAAAGATTTGAAGCAATTGATTTTGAAGTATTAGAAATAGATGGGCATGATTTTACTCAAATAGATGAAGCAATTGCAAAAGCAAAAACTTCTTCAAAACCAGTCCTTATTATAGCAAAAACAGCTATTGGAAAAGGTGCTGCAACTATGGAGGGAAGTCACCATACACATGGTGCACCTTTAGGTGTTGATGAGATATCTGCTTCAAAAACAAAAGCAGGATTTAACCCTGAAGAGTTTTTTTATGTTTCTGATGATGTAAAAGCTGCTTTTGATAAAACTACAAGTGGAGCTGAAAGTGAAAAGGCTTGGAATGACTCTTTATCAAGTGATTCTAAAAAGCAAATAGAAAAATTACAAAATCCTGATTTAGATTCTATTGTTTATCCTGAGTTTGAAGCAGATTCAAGTGTAGCAACAAGAGATTCAAATCATAAAATCCTAAATGCAATTTCACAAGCTCTTCCTGGGTTTATTGGTGGAAGTGCAGATTTAGCACCATCAAATAAAACAGAATTAAAAGGTGCTGGTGATTTTCCAAATGGTAAAAATATCCACTTTGGTATCAAAGAGCACGCTATGGCATCTATTTGTAATGCTATGAACTTATATGGACTATTTAGAGTATTTTCTGCAACATTCTTTGTATTTAGTGACTATTTAAAACCAGCAGCTAGACTTGCAGCACTGGCTTCTATTCCTCAATATTTTGTTTGGACTCATGATTCTATTGGTGTTGGAGAAGATGGACCAACTCACCAACCAATTGAACATTTAACACAATTTAGAGCACTACCAAACTTTTATGTATTTAGACCAGCAGATGCAACTGAAAATGTGGCTTCTTGGAAAGTGGCGTTAAAATTAAATGCTCCTTCTGCTTTTGTATGTTCAAGACAAGGATTAAAAGTATTAAAAGATGATAGAGCATTTGGTGAAGTTTCAAATGGTGGATATCTTGTTAAAAAAAGAGAAAATGCAACTATTACAATTATGGCATCTGGAAGTGAGCTAATGCTAGCACTTCAAACTGCTTGTTCTTTAGAAGAAGAGGGTGTAATAGCAAATGTTGTTTCTGTACCTTGTTATGATTTACTTGTAGAGCAAGATAAAACATATATTGATACAATCATTGATCCTAGTACTAAAGTATTTGCTGTAGAGGCTGCACGAGGTTTAGAGTATTATAAATTTGCTGATGTAGTTTATGGTATGGATACTTTTGGAGCTTCTGGTCCTGCAAATGACTTATTTGACCAATTTGGATTTACAATTACTAAACTTAAGGCTAAAATCTTAGCTGACTTAAAATAAATGAAAAGATGAGTTAACTCATCTTTTCAACACTTCTTTCAATTCAATTTAAAAATATCATCTTTATTTAATGTAATATCCTTATAATACATAGTAAAAAACTTAGGAGAAAATATGTCTATAGGTTTTATAGGACTTGGGAATCTTGGATGTGCTATTGCTTCAAGATTAAGTGATGTTGGTGAAGAGCTAGTTGTTTATAATAGAAATGCTGAAAAAATAAAAGATTTAGGATATAAAATTGTAAACTCTCCTAAAGAGTTACTAGCTAAATGCGATACTATATTTATGTGTCTATTTGATTCTCCTGCTGTTAATAACATCTTTTCTATGCCGGATGGCTTATTATGTGAAGAGATAAAAGGTAAGACTATTATTGATTTGACTACGAATCATTATGAAGATGTTTTAAAGTTCCATGAAGCAGTAAATGGATTAGGTGGTTATTATTTAGAAAATCCAGTTTTTGGGAGTGTAGCTCCTGCACTTAAAGGTGAATTGACAGTTGTAAGTTCAGGTAAAAAAGAGGTTTTTGATAATGCAAAACCAATACTAGAAAAAATAGCAAAAGAGATATTTTATTTAGAAAAACCTGCAAGTGCTACAAAAATGAAACTTATCAATAATCTGTGTCTTGGTTCATTTATGACAACTTTAGCAGAGTGTACTGCACTTGCAGAGAGTTGTGAAATAGATAAATCAAAAGCCTTAGAGATTTTAGGTGTAGGTGGTGGACAATCACTTGTTTTAAAAGCTAAAACACAAAAACTTATTGATGAAGATTTTTCTCCACACTTTTCAAATAGTGCAATAAATAAAGACTTACATCTTCTCCAAAACTTAGCTTTTAGTTTAAACCAACCACTTTACAGCGCAGCTATTCCAAAAGAACTATTTTCTAAAATGAAGATGTTAGGTAAAGGTGATGAAGATTTTTCATCTATTTATCAACTATTTAAAGCAGAGAAATAATGACAGAGACACTTTTTGTTTATGGAACACTTATGCCAAACTGTCCAAATGGTCATGTGTTAGAAAATATAGTTGGTAAGTTTGTACCTGCAACGGCAAAGGGATTTTTGATAGATGCTGGTTGGAGTGCAGGTATGGGATATCCAGGAATAAGACTTAACCCAGAGGGTGACACTGTGCATGGATTTTTATTTACTTCATCAAATTTGATTAATCATTGGGATTATTTAGATGAGTTTGAAGGGGCTGAATTTGTGAGAACACCCGTAACTGTTGAGAGATATGATGAGTTAGAAGTAGATACTTATATTTATACATTAAAAGATCACATACAGGAGATATAATGAAAATAGAGATTTTAGGTACTGGATGTACAAAGTGTAAATCCTTAGAAGAAAATACAAAAAAAGCTCTTGCTCAAGCAGGAGTTTTCGCTCAAGTTGAGAAAGTTGAAGATATTGAAAAAATCATGGCTTATGGTGTTATGAGTACACCTGCACTTGTGATAGATGGAGAAGTGAAATCAACAGGAAAGCTCTTAAATAGTGAAGAAATAAAAGCACTATTTTAATAAATATATTAAATATGAACATAAATAAAGGTTACAACTTGGTTGCATATTTACAAGTGTAACTTGACTTCTTATTCATAAATATTTATACTTCAAATAAAATGTATCTTATGGAGTATTAGATGAAAAAAATGAAGAAAAAAAACAGATAATGGGAAAAATAAATAATTTAGTAGTTATAAAATTTGCCTTTTTATTTGTTGTGTTTTGTAATGTAGTTGTAGATATTGCCCATAAAATCTTTTTACAAAATATTGCTTTTAAGATATTTGATGGAAGTATGCAGGTTATTTGGATATCCATCATAAATGCATTAATTCTTATTCCCTTTATACTTCTTTTTACACTTAGCGGTTATTTATCAGATAAATACAATAAGAAAAATATTTTAATATATGGGGCAGTTTCTTCTTTTTTATTATCAGTTCTTATGATATTTGCATATATTATCTCAAATTTTTATTTTGCCATGTTTATTTTAGTTTTATTGGCAGTACAAAGTGCCATATATTCACCTGCAAAGTTTGGGCTTATACTTGATATTTATGGCAAAAAAAATCTATCCACAGGAAACTCAGCTCTGCAAGCAATCTCTATAATTGCGATACTTTTTTCAATAGCTAGTGCTTCTTTCTTTTTTGAAGGCTTTTATAATAGTAACAACCTAGAACTCTTAAATACAAAAGAGGAACTTTTATATGCAATTTTACCTTTAACATATTATATTTTACCTGTTGCTTTTTTAGAGATGATTGTCTCTTTCTTAGTTTTAAGAAGAGTAAATACTTATTACAAAAGAGATAAAGAGATGGCTTTAGATAAGCTTGCTTTATTTAAAGGAGAACTTTTAAGCAAAAATATAAAAGTACTCTCTTCAAATAGTGTAATTTTTTTATCTGTTATTGGACTTTCTGTATTTTGGGGAATATCTCAAGGTATCATGGCAGTTTTTCCATCTTTTGCAAAAGAGTATTTAAATGTTACTGATGTTTTTGTAATAAATGCAGTAATTGGTGTATCAGGAGTTGGTATTGCGGTTGGTTCTCTTCTTTATTCTCGTATTTCAAGACACTATATAGAAGTAGGAACTATACCCTTATCTGCACTAGGAATGGCAGCGACTATTTACGCAGCAACCGTAGCTCAAAGTCCATTTTTTATTGGAGTCTCTTTTTTCCTTTTTGGAATATTTGGAGGGATGTTTGTCGTTCCTTTAAATGCACTAATTCAATTTAATGCAAAGAAAAAAATACTAGGAACAGTATTAGCAGGAAATAATTGGTTTCACTCAGTTGCAATGTTTTTGATGTTGTGTATGACAACCCTTGTCTCTTTTTATAATCTAAACCCTCTCAATACAATATATTTGATTTTACTTATTACTATTATAGGAACAGTATATACAATAATTAAACTACCTCAATCACTTATATTACTATTTTTGAAAAGTGTTATTGGAATAAAATATAAACTTGAAGTTAGTGGAATAAAAAACATACCTTCAACTGGCGGAGTATTACTGCTAGGAAATCATACTTCATGGATAGATTGGGCAGTAGTATTAATGGCAGTTCCAAGGGAAGTAAAATTTGTAATGCACAAACCAATCTATAACAAATGGTATTTAAATTGGCTCTTAAGGATGTTTAAAACAATACCTATAGGAACAACAGGAAGTAAAAATACTATTAAAATAGTTGCAGATGAATTGGATAAGGGCAATATTGTAGTTCTTTTTCCAGAAGGAAGTATTACAAGAAATGGACATTTGGGTGAGTTTAAAAAAGGTTTTGAAAAAATCTTAGAATTAACAATGAGTGATATAAGAGTAGTACCATTTTATATAAGAGGTCTTTGGGAAACAATTTTTTCAAGGGCAAGTAAAAAATATAAAGATTCATACAAAGTAAATAGCGTAACGGTATCTTTTGGAAAAAGAGTAAAAAAAGAAAAAGCAAATGCAGTTAGTATAAAACAAGATATTATAAATCTATCAACTATCGCTTGGCAAGAGCATACAAATAACTTAGCTACATTAAATGAAGTGGTTTTTGATAGATTAAAATCAGTATCAAATGAGATGATTTTTGCAGATTCTACAGGGGTAAATCTATCGGGAAATAAATTCTTAACTGCCTCAATTTTATTTAAAAATCTATTGCATAAAGAGATAAAAGGAAAAAATGTAGGTTTACTTCTTCCTTCAACAGCAGCAGGGGCTTTTATAAATTATTCTTGTTTAATGTTAGGAAAAACTCTTGTAAATCTAAATTATACAAGTGAACTAAACTCAATAAAACAAGCAATTTTACAAGCAGAAATTAAAACAATAGTTGCTTCTAAAAAGTTTGTTGAAAAGTTAGAGAAAAAAGGTATAGATGTAAAAGAGATATTTGAATTAGTTGATGTAGTTTATGTGGAAGATTTAAAGAAAAAAATATCAAAATCAAGTGCTTTTATAACTTTTGCTATGATAAAACTTTTACCTTCATTTATTTTAAAACCAATATTCTTAAGTAAAACAAAAAAAGATGATACTGTTATGATTATGTTCTCATCAGGAAGTGAAGATATCCCAAAAGGTATTGAGCTAAGTGGTGATAATATTTTAGGAAATTCTCAACAAATAGCTACAATAATAAATGCAACACATGATGATATTATTGTTGGATCTCTACCTTTATTTCATGCTTTTGGAATAGTGGTTACAACATTTTTGCCTTTAATTGAAGGAATAAAATGTGTAGCTCATCCAGATCCAACTGATGGGTTAGGTTTGGGTAAACTGGTTGATGAATATAAAGCAACAATTATGTGTGGAACTTCAACTTTTTTTAGACTATATACAAAAAATCCTAAAGTAAATAAAACTATGTTTCATAGTTTAAGACTTGTAGTTGCTGGAGCTGAAAAATTAAGAGATGAGGTTAGGGTTGATTTTAAAAATAAATTTGAAAAAGATATTTTAGAAGGCTATGGTACGACAGAAACCTCTCCTGTAGTTGCTTGTAATATTCCTGATACACTTGCAAGTGATGGAACTATTCAAATTGGTTCAAAAAAAGCCAGTGTTGGTATGCCTATACCTGGAACCATTATAAAAATAGTTGACCCAGATACTCTTAAAGAGCTTAAAACAAATGAAGAGGGTATGATAGTAATTTGTGGTATTCAAGTTATGAAAGGGTATTTAAAAGATGAGATAAAAACTTCAAAAGTTTTAAAAAGAATTGATGGGAAATTATATTATATAACAGGAGATAAAGGAAAAATTGATAAAGATGGTTTTATAACTATAGTTGATAGATATTCAAGATTTGCAAAACTTGCAGGAGAGATGATAAGTCTAGCTTCCATAGAAGATAAAATATCTAAACTTCTAGTTTTAAAAGAAGATTCTGAGGTTGATTTTATTGTTACTTCAGTTGAAGATGAAAAAAAAGGTGAAAAAATAGTATTGTTAATTTCCCATGTTGATGAACATGAGGTTTTAAAATTAAAAGATGATATTATTAAAAAATTTGATAATAAATTGATGATTCCTGCAAAAATAAAAATAGTAGATGAAATCCCAAAGCTTGGTAGTGGTAAAAAGGATTTTAAAAAGTCAAAGGAATTAGCTTTATATAATAATTAGAATTTTTTTGATATAATCGCAACTATTTATAAAAATATAAAAGGAAAAATATGAATTTTGTTTCTATTATTATGGGTAGTAAATCTGATTATGAAATAATGAAAAACTGTGCTGACACATTGGAGCAATTCAATGTAAAGTATGAGATGATTATCTCTTCTGCACATAGATCTCCTGAGAGAACTAAAAACTATGTAAAAGAAGCTGAAGAAAAAGGTGCAATTGCCTTTATTGCTGCTGCTGGTATGGCTGCACATTTAGCTGGTGCATTAGCAGCAGCTACAACTAAACCTGTTATTGGAGTTCCAATGAAAGGTGGAGCTATGGATGGTATGGATGCAATGCTTTCAACTGTTCAAATGCCTTCAGGAATGCCTGTTGCTACAGTTGCTCTTGGAAAAGCAGGTGCTATCAATGCTGCATACTTAGCTATTCAAATTTTAGCTATTACAGATAAAGAGTTAGCTGTAAAATTAAAAGAAGATAGAATAGTAAAAAGTAAAGCTGTTGAAGTTGATTCTAAAACTATAGAAGTATTAATATAGTTTAAAACATCACGCTATTTGTTTTTTTTATTCAAATAGTGTGATAATCTTAAAATATAATTCAAAACAAAAATAAGATACAAAAAGTATTAGGGATAAAATAGATGATTACATTTTCACAACTTCTTTTAAAATTACAACAATTTTGGGCAGAGCAGGGTTGTAATATTGTTCAACCTTATGATATGCCAGCTGGTGCTGGGACATTTCATCCTGCAACACTATTAAGAAGTTTAGACTCAACACCTTGGAGTACAGCATATGTTGCACCAAGTAGAAGACCAACTGATGGAAGATATGGAGAAAATCCAAATAGACTAGGGGCTTACTATCAATTTCAAGTTTTAATCAAACCAAGCCCAGACAACATACAAGACTTATATTTACAATCATTAGAGTATTTAGGTTTAGATATTTCTAAACATGATATTAGATTTGTAGAAGATAACTGGGAATCTCCGACACTAGGAGCATGGGGACTTGGATGGGAAGTTTGGCTTGATGGTATGGAAGTTACTCAGTTTACATATTTTCAACAAGTTGGTGGATTAGCTTGTGACCCTGTTGCTGTAGAGATTACATATGGAACTGAACGGTTAGCTATGTATTTACAAGAGGTTGATTCTGTATTTGATATAGTTTGGAATGAAAATGAATATGGTAAAACAACTTACGCAGATGTTCATAAAGAGAGTGAATATGAGTTTTCTAAATATAATTTTGAAGTTGCAAATGTAGATATGTTATTTAAACATTTTGATGATGCTTTTAATGAAAGTAAATCTTGTTTAGAAGCTGGACTTCCACTTCCTGCATATGACCAGTGTATGTTGGCAAGTCACGCTTTTAATACACTTGATGCAAGAAAAGCAATTTCTGTTACTGAGAGACAAAATTATATTTTAAAAGTAAGAGAGCTTTCAATGGGATGTGCTGTTTTATATAAAGAACAAGAAGAAGATAGATTAAAAAGAATTGGTAAATAATGAAAATCAAAGATATTTATAATTATTTAGATGAACTTTCACCTTTTGTTTTACAAGAAAAGTGGGATAATTCTGGATTGATTGTAGGTAGTTATGATGATGAAGTAGAAAAAGTTTATATTAGTATAGATTTGGATGAAGAATTAGTTTCTAATATGGAAGAAAACTCTTTAGTTATCACTCACCATCCTTTGATTTTTTCAGCACTTAAAAGAGTAAATTTTGATTCATACGCAACCAAGATTTTAAGAGTACTGATTCAAAAAAATATTTCACTAATTTCAATGCATACAAATATAGATAAAACACATTTGAATAGATATGTTGGAAAAGATATTTTGGGATTAGATTTAGAAAATAGTGAAGAATATATCTCATATGCCAATGTAAATTCATCATTTAATGAGTTTTGTGAAGAAATATCAAAAAAATTAGATATTGATGAATTGAAATTTGTAAAATGTAGTGATGAGGTTAAAAGAGTTGCTTTGGTAACAGGAGCAGGAATGTCGATGATTTCGGAAGTTGAAGCGGATTGTTTTTTAACAGGTGATATAAAATATCATGATGCAATGGAAGCAAAATCAAGAGGAATTTCATTAATTGATATAAGACATTATGAAAGTGAGCACCATTTTACTACACTTTTATTTTCTCTTATTGAAAAATATTTGAAAAAAAATAAATTAACAGCTATAATGGCGAATTCAAAAAATCCATTCAGTTTTTATAATACAAGGAGAAACGGTTGAACAAGTATTTAGAGGATTTAATCAAATTATCAAAATTTGACGGCAAAATTAGTTCATTTGAACCACAAATTGACAATGAAAAAGACAAATTAGCAACATTTGTTGAGATTGCAGAAGAGATTAAAAAAGGTATAAATGATACTTATGCTCAAATTGATGAGATAAAATCAAAAAGAACTAAAAATAATATTCACTTAGCTGAATTAAAGTCAAAATTAGAAGATATTTCTAAAAAAGGCGCAGTAGTTCAAACAGAAAAAGAAGTTAAAGCTTTACAATTAGAAGAAGAGATTGCAAAAGAACAAATTTCATTTGCAAACGAAGAAATTGAAAGACTTGATAAACTTTCAACTGCAAAAGAAGAAGAGTTAAAAGAGTTACAAGAGAAGTTAACAGAAGAAGAGAATGGAATTAAAGAGTTACAAGTTTCTGTTGATAATGCTATTGAAGAAATCAACAAAGAAAGAAATGTTGTATATCAAGATAGAGCTGAATTATTAGGAAATTTTGATAATAAAGTTTTAACATTCTATGAAAAAATTAAAAGATGGGCAAAAGATACAGCTGTTGTTCCTGTTAAAAAACAAGCATGTTATGGTTGTTTTATGAAAATTAGTGATCAAACATATGCAGAAGTAATTAAATCAGAAGAGATTATTAATTGTCCCCATTGTGGAAGAATTATTTATAAAGAAGAAGAAACTGTAGAGGCTTAACTTTGAGCCTCTTCTCAATATTTTATTTTTTAGTATCTTTACTATTATATATTTTAGCAATCCCCTTTATTTTATTTAAATCAAAAAACACAAAATACAAAGAAGCTTTACCCGCAAGATTTTTTTTAAAAGACAATAGTTCTTTTAAAGAAGCAAAGGTCTGGTTTCATGTATGTTCTTTTGGTGAAACAAAGGCAATTAAGCCCATTGTTGATGCAATAGAAGAAGAGGTAAATATATCAGTTATAACAAATACAGGATATGATGAGGCAAAAAAATTAAGTAAAAATGTAAGATATTTACCCTATGAACTTCTACTTCCTTTTTGGATTAATAAACAAAAAATTTTATTAGTCATGGAAGCAGAACTTTGGTATATGCTTTTTTTATTTGCAAAAATAAAAAAGACAAAAACTATTTTAATAAATGCAAGAATAAGTGATAGGTCATACAGTTCATATAAAAAGTTTTCTTGGTTTTATAAAAGAATATTTAAAAATATAGATAAAGTTTTTGCCCAAAGCCAAATAGATAAAAATAGACTTGAAGAGTTGGGTGCAAAAAATGTTGAAGTAATAGGTAATATTAAACTTGCAACACTACCTAAAAGAACAAATAAGTTCACAAAGCTAGATGAGTTTGTAATAACAGCTGGTAGTACTCACGAAAATGAAGAAGAGTTGATTTTAAACTCTTATGAAAAAGAGTTCGGAAAGTTAATTATTGTGCCAAGACATCCAGAGAGATTTGAAAAAGTAAATCAGCTTATTTTAGATTTTATAAAAAATAAAGAGATAAGTTATCATAAGTTTTCCTTGAAAAATGATTTTTCTAGTGATATAATTTTGGTAGATGTTATGGGTGAGCTTAATAATATATATGAAATTTCAGATGCAGTTATTTTAGGTGGGGCATTTGAAAAAATAGGTGGACATAATCCAGTTGAGCCTGCCTTTTTTAATTGTAGAGTAATAAGTGGTGAAAACTACTTTAACCAAAAAGCTCTTTTTGAGTGTATAGAGAATTATAAAATTGTAAAAAACTCTCAATTAAAAGATATAATGAGAGAAATAAAAGATATAAAACCTGCCTCTTTAAAAGGCGAAGGTACAATAGAACCAATAATAAGGGAAATAAATGGGACAAGATAAAGCATATAAAGTATTAGCAAAGCAAGAGAATATATCAAATAGTAAAGCTAAAGACTTAATAGATAAAGGTTTAGTAAAAGTAGGGGATAAAAAAGTTTTAATAGCAAGGGGAGATATCTCTGAAAATACAAAATTTATTGTAAAAGATGTTGCTCCTATAAAAATGATATTTCAAGATGATGATATTTTAGCTGTAGATAAACCAGCTTTTTTAACAGCAGATGAGATATCAAGAAAGTTTCCAAAATACCTTTTACTAAATAGACTTGATAAAGAGACTAGTGGGGTTATGCTTTTTGCTAAAAACGAAGAGTTTCAAACAAGAGCTATTAGAGAGTTTAAAAATAACAACGTATATAAAGAGTATGTTGCTGTTGTAGAAGGAAAAGTTATCGAGACAATAGTTATTGATAAACCAATTTTAACTATCAAAAATAATAAAGGTGTTGCAAGAAGTAAAGTTGATATGAAAAAAGGTAAAAGTGCAAAAACAACTATTTATCCAATGCTTGTTGAAGGAAATAAATCAAAAGTTAAAATCGTAATTGATACAGGAAGAACACATCAGATTAGAGTTCATCTGAACAATGCAAATTATCCAATAATTGGTGATGTAGTTTATGGTAAAGCTTCAACTCATGTAAATAGAGTTTTATTACACTCTAAAATTACTAAAATCTTTGATTATACTTTTGAAGCAAAAGTTCCAAGAGAGTTTAATATTTTTGGACTTTAAATAAATATTAAGGTTTAGTAATTTAATAAAATTACTAAACACCCTTAAAAACGTCATTAAACCAATCAAAATTAAAAAACTAATATAAAATCTAACTTAAAATACACTCAATTAAACATAAATGAAGTTTTACTTTAGTAAAATCACACAAATTTAAAAAATGGAGTAGAGTTTTGTTTGATGTAATAACTGGTTCGATTAAAAGTGCAGTAAATAAAGTAAGATTTAAAGATGATGCCGCGTCATTAAAAAAAGCGACAACTGAACTTAGAAAAGCACTATTAAAAGCAGATGTACACCATAAAACTACGAAAGATTTAATCTTCAATGTTGAGTTAAGAACAAAAGAGTTAGGAATAGGTCAAAACTCTTTTCTAAAGGCTTTACAAGAAAACTTAACAACTATACTAACAGCAGAGGGTAACCAAGGGTTTGTTTTCTCTAGTACTCCTCCTACAACTATTTTAATGACTGGACTACAAGGGTCAGGTAAAACTACAACAACTGGTAAACTTGCAACATATTTAAAACTAAGAAAGAAAAAAGTTTTAATAGCTGCTTGTGATTTACAAAGACTTGCAGCAGTTGAACAGTTGAAACAAATATCTGCTCAAATAGAAGTTGACTTATACTTTGATGATAGTGAAAAAAATCCTATTAAAATAGCAAAAGCTGCTCAGAAAAAAGCTAAAGATGAACATTATGATGTTTTACTAGTGGATACAGCAGGTCGATTGGCAATTGATGCAGAATTGATGAATCAATTACACGAAGTAAAAAAAGCACTGAATCCAGATGAAATTTTTTATGTGGCAGATTCATTAACAGGTCATGATGCAACTAGAACAGCAAGTTCTTTTAAAGAACAAATAGGAATCGATGGAGTTATTTTATCTAAATATGATGGTGATACAAAAGGTGGGGTTGCAATCTCTTTAGCTGATCAAGTTGGCGTTCCTTTAAGATTTATTGGTACTGGTGAGAAAATGCCAGATTTGGAAGTATTTATTCCAGATAGAATTGTTTCTAGACTTATGGGCGCTGGAGATATTGAAGGACTTGCAGAAAAAACATCAGCAATTATTGATGAGAAGAAAGCTAAAGAAGTAACTAAGAAAATCAAAAAAGGTGAATTTAACTTTAATGACTTTTTAGAACAACTTAAGATGATGAGTAAATTAGGTTCTATGAAATCTATTTTAGGAATGATTCCAGGTATGTCACAAATGGCTGGACAACTTAAAGATATGGATTTTGAAAACTCAGATGAGATAAAAAGAATCAAAGCATTAATAGGTTCTATGACTCCAAAAGAGCGAGAAATGCCATCTCTTTTAAATCCAAGTAGAAAGAAAAGATTATCTAAGGGTTCTGGATTATCAGAAGTTCAAGTTAATAAAATCTTGAAGCAATTTAAAAGTGCATCAAAAATGGCTAAGCAACTGTCAAATAAAGGCGGAATGAAAGGCTTATCAAATATGATGTCACAAATGAAAGGTCCTGGTGGGATGCAAGGTCTACCTCGATAAAAAAACTAACAAATAGTGTTGAGTTGTAAACTTCTAATGTGAGTTTAGAATTCAATACTATTAAATAAAAAAAGGAAAAACATGACAGTAATTAGATTAACAAGAATGGGTAGAAATAAGAAACCATTTTATAGAATCGTTGTAACAGATTCAAGAAAAAGAAGAGATTCAGGATGGATTGAATCAATTGGTTATTATAACCCAGTAGCAGAACCAAAAGTATTAAAACTTGACGAAGAGAGATATAACTATTGGTTAAGTGTTGGTGCTAAACCTTCTGAAAAAGTTAAAAAATTAGCTGAAGCAAAATAAGTTTTAACATGATTAAGAATTTCATTGAAAGCTATGTGAAACTTATTGCTAGTAGTCCAGACTCAATAACTGTATCAGAAAAACAAATTGATGATACTTTTGTTGAAGTTACTATAGGTGCTGACACATCTGATGTGGGTAAACTTATAGGAAAAAATGGAAATATGATAAATGCTTTAAAAACTATGGCTAATGGCTGTAAGGCAAAAGATGGAATATCATATAAAATACAAGTAGTTGCTAACTAACTTGAAGATGAATAATCAAATTTATGTAGCTAAACTTGGAAAATCTGTAGGTTTAAAAGGTGAAATAAAAATTTTCATTGACTCAGATTTTCCAGAGCAGTTTAAAAAAAATGCTACATTTACAACTAATAAAGGTATATCTCTTACCGTAAAAGACTATAATGAATCACGAGGACTTATTCTTTTCCATGAAATTAATAATATCGATGATGCTAAAAAAATTACAAATCAACAACTATTTACTTCGCAAGAAGATACTAAAGAAAACTGTAAATTAGATAAAGATCAATATTTTTGGTTTGATTTAATGAATTGTAGTATTTATGAAAATGATGAGTTATTGGGAACAATAAGTGATATCCATAGGTATCCACTTGGTGACTATTTTGAAATTGATACAGACAAAGCTTTAGTAGAAAAAACTCTACCTAAAACATTTTTACTTCCTTATGAAAAAAAGTATATCATAAGTGTTGACATTGTTAATAAAAAAATTCTAACAAAAGATGCAAAACCTATTTTAGAAAATAGTTAGTAGTTACATCTTTCATCATACTCTTCGATTGTATAATCATACTCTTGGGCATCTATATTATATCTTGATTCATACTCTTTTGTGATTTTATCCCTACTTGAATCATCATCAAAAGGGCCAATAAATATTTCAACATTATTTTGATAATCTCTACATAATGTCACATTATCACTTACAGAATATATTTTATCAAGGAATGATTTGTATATATCTTGACTTTTTGTGGCTATTTTAATGATTTTTACAAATTGACTCTTAGCTTTTTCTTCTATAATAGGCTCAACTACTGCTACAGGAACAACTGGTTCAACAACTGTAACTTGCGAATCATCAACTTTTACTATTACTGCATCTGGAGTAACAAGCTGTTCATCATTTTTAGCTGCTACTTCTTCATCTTTTGTTTTTTCTTCAACAGAAGCACTATTATCTACTTCAACTACAGCCACAGCTGGAGTCTCTTCTTTATCAATTACTTTTTCTATTTCTTTATCAATAGTTTGACTAATATCTTCTTCTTTTTGAACAGGAGGAAGTGTCATTTCTAGTCTTTTTCTTTCTGCTTCTTTTATTCTTTCAATTTGAGCTTGTCTTTCCATCTCAAGTTGTTTTTTAGCTTCAAGGTATAAATTCTCTTTTTCTATAGCTTTCTTCTCTTCAGTTGCACTATTCTCAACAATTTCATATTTTGTTAATAAGTTTAACTTTTTATTTAATCTATTTGCATCAATATCTGCTTCTTTAAATTCATACTCATCTTTTTGAGCTTTTTGAGTTTTTTCGACTTCTGGCTTAATTTCTGTTTTAACTGGTTCTGAATCAAAAAAACCTACAAAATAAAGTAGTACACCAATAGATACAAAAGTTAATAGTATTGATACAATAACAATTAAACTTCTTACAATTTTACTTTGCTTTTTTTGAACATCAAACTCTTCATCTTTAAGTACAGAGTTATCAGGTATCTCATCTATTTCATCTGCAGTTGAATTGTTTAAATTAATATCATCTACATCAGATATTTCATCTTTTGAGTCATTTTTTTCGACAGTGTCAGTGGGTTGATTATCTTGCGGACTTTCTTGAGTTTTTTCTTCTGGTTCATCTTCTTTTATTAAAGACTCAATATCTTCATCTGAAAGGGGAGCACCTTCAACTAATGTTTCTTCAGCTTTTCCCTCATCAACAACTTCTTCTAAACCCAAATTTTGCATAGCTTCTTCTAAAAGTTCTGCTTCTGTTTTTTCTTGATTTTCTGCCATTTTTACTCTTTAGATGATTTTCTGTATTCTTTTTGTCTTGCTAAAATTTTTTCTTTGTTCTCTTCATAATATCTTTTTCTATACTCTTTTAACTCTTCTTTTTTCTTTTCTCTGTACTCTTTGTCATATTCTAACCTTTTTTCCCTGTTATCATTGTAGTAACTCTTCTTTTGTTCTCTGTAATCTTTTATTTTTTGTATAATTTTATCTTTTCTACTATCAACATGAGACTTTTGTTTTTTAATTATCTCTTTGATTTTTAAATCAAAGTTTTCTATATTTAAATCATTTTCATAGTCATAAATCTGTTGTTTAGATTTTTTTAATGATTCATTAGACTCTTTTTCTAACTTTTTTTTTAGATAATATTCTCTTTTTTTCTTCTTATGATCTAAAAAGTTTCGCTCTCTGAGTCTTTTTAATTCTTCTAAATCCATTTTAACCTAAAGATTATGTACGTTTAAGTTGATTTACAATAGTTAATAACTTATCTGCAGTTTGGATTGATTTAGAGTTTGCTTCATATGCTCTTTGTGCAGTTATTAAATCTACCATTTCTGTAACCAATGCAACGTTAGACATCTCAATAAACCCTTGTCTAAGCCCTCCAAACTGATCTTCTGTTGGATTTGCCTCAATGGGATCTCCAGAAGCAGTAGATACTTGAAAGAGTGATTCTCCAATAGGTTTTAGACCTGCTGGATTAATAAAATCAGCTAATGTTATTTGCCCAAGTTCTTGTTCTTGTCCAGTTGCTGGATCAGTTGCAGTAACTAGTCCACTTGGTGCAATATTAATATCAATTAAATTATCAGGGACTACAATTTCAGGTTCCATAGGATAGCCATTTCCATTTACTATGGTACCCTCTTCATTTACTTTAAACCCACCATTTCTAGTATATGCGATTTCTCCATCTGGCATAGTAACTTGAAAAAAGCCTTTTCCTTCAATTGCAATATCAAAGGTATTTCCAGTTGTTTGAATGTCACCCTCTTCAAAAGATTTTTGAACTCCTGAGACTCTTACCCCTAAACCAACATCCATTCCAGTAGGGTTTCTTGTAGTTTCACTAGTAGCTCCACCTGTGAAATTTAGTCTTTGATACATTAAGTCTTGAAACTCAGCTCTATCTTTTTTAAATCCTGCTGTGTTTACATTGGCTATATTATTTGATGTAACATCAATTTGATGCTGCTGTGCGTACATTCCAGATGCGGCAGTATACAATCCTCTTACCATGGTGAATCCTTTTTGCCAAAATATGATACATTATATTTAAAGAATTTTTAAATTCAAATAAATTTGAAGCTAAATCTCACTTATATTAAGTATAGATTTAAAACAAATTAATTATAATGTAAAAAAATTGAAATTTACAAAGGTGTATAAATGAAAATACTTATAGTTGATGATAGTTCTACTATGAGAAGAATTATTGGTAATGTCGTAATGCAATTAGGAATTGATAAAGAAGATTTTGATGAAGCAGAAGACGGAGTTAAAGCTTGGGGAATGTTGGCAAAAAAACAGTATGACGTTATTCTGACAGATTGGAATATGCCAAATATGAATGGACTTGATTTAGTTAAAAAAGTTAGAAAAGAGGGTAATCATCAAAGTACACCTATAATTATGATTACTACTGAAGGTGGTAAAGGCGAAGTTATAACTGCTTTGAAAGCTGGAGTTAATAATTATATTGTTAAACCTTTTAATGCCGAAATATTAAAAGAAAAACTAGATGGTGTATTTAAAAAATAGTTAAGTAAAAAGGTATAACTATGAGTATGAGTCAAGAAGAGATAGAAGCTTTAATGAATGGTTTGGATATCTCTGAAAACGAAAATTCTGAAAATGATGATTCATCTTCTGATGAAAAAGATTCAGAAAATATGTCAGAAAATGATATAGCTGATTTAATAGCACAAACTGATTTATCAAATTCAAATGTAAAGAGCGAAGAGAGTACTGATACTTCTACAACAGAAGAGGAAAAGCCTTCAGGAGATGCTTCTACTGAAGATATTGATGAACTCTTAAATACTATGAGTGAAAACGCAGAAGAAAATTCACAAAATAGTGAAAGCCAAGAAAAAGAGACTAAAGAAGATTTTTCTAATACTGATATTGACGAATTATTAAATTCAATGGATAATAATACAGAAGAAGATTCTCAAAAAAGCGAATCTGAAGAGGAAAAAACTCCAGATGATGTTTCAGATACAGATATTGACGAGTTATTAAATTCAGTTGATGAAGAGAAAGATACAGGTTCAAAAGAAGAAGATGAAAACTCTTCAGTATCAAGTGATGAAATAGATTCAATTATAAATGGAATTATGTCAGAAGAAGATGCTACTAAAGATGAAGATGTAGACACAAGTGAAATTGATGATATGATTGCAGGTTTAGAGACAAGTAAAGAGTCTGAAGATGATGATTACTTAAGTGGTTTAGATTTCAACTTAGATGCTGATTCTATTGATGCAATGGATAAGGTAAAAGATGAGACAAGCTCTTCTTCTAATAAAAAAAGTAATGATGTTGTAAATGTTGATAAAATTAATATTCCTAACCAATTAGGAGAAGTTGCAAATGATTCAGAAGAGAAAGCAACAAAAATTTTTGATGCCTTAAGTTATATTTTAGATGATAATGAAGAACTTAGAAAGACAACAAAAACATTAGATGAGTTTATGCAGTCCCAACTGAAACTCTTAGAAATGTTAAGTAAAAAATTTCCAAAAGTAAAAGAGTTCTCTGATAACTTGGAGACAATTAATGGTTTAATTGATAAGCCAAAAGAGATACAAACAAGATTACATAATAGAGATAAAGAACTTTTTGAAACAATGGAATTAATGCAATTTCATGATATAAATAGACAAAAAATAGAAAGAGTTATGGGATTGGTTATAAATCTTTCTCGTCAATTAAATTCTATATTTGATGATGAATCAAAGAGTGTTAATTTACCAGGTGCAAATCACTTACCTGGTGATCATTCTGATGATTTAGTAGATAGTGATGATTTAGAGTCATTAATTGCAGAATTTGGTAAATAAGGATTAAATTATGAATCAAGGACTATATCCCCTAGCAGCAGCAATGGTAAATCAAATAAATAGAGTTGATGTAGTTTCCAATAATTTGGCAAATGCAAATACAATTGGTTTTAAAGAAGAGGGTTTAGCAGAAGGGACTTTTAATCATTATTTAGAAAAAGCAAAACAAGAAGGCAAAAAATCTGAATATATAAATGAATTAACAAATAAAGTTCCTAAAATTGATCAAAGTTACGTTGATGCAACACAAGGTGCAATTGTTAATACAGGTAATGAATTAGACTTTTCTCTAAAAGATGCACAAACTTTTTTTGCTGTTTTAACACAAAATGGTGATGTTCAGTATACTAGAGATGGCTCTTTTAAAAATCTTGATGGTTTTTTAGTAGATAGTAATGGAAACAATGTTTTAAGTGCAGATGGTGAGCCAATTGGTGTTGAAGAAGGTTTTGCACAAGCTATTGGTGTTTTTAAAATAGATTATGAAAACTTACAAAAGTACGGAAATAATAATTATAAACTAAAAGACCAAGCTCAATTGGATGCTCAAGTACAAGCTATGGAAAATAATGAAACATTTGTTATGCAAGGTTCTTTAGAATATTCAAATGTAAATGGTGTTTTATCAATGGTTCAACTAATTGAAGCACAAAGAGGCATGGAGTTAGCACAAAAAGGTATAACGGGTATTGACGATTTAAATCAAAAAGTAATACAAAAACTAGGTGAAAGTAGGTAATTATGGACGCAAGTAGTGTAACACAAACTTTATTTAATCATTTAAGTTATAGAGCAGAGAGACAAAAAGTTATTTCAAGTAATATAGCAAATATAAATACACCAGAATATAAAACAAAAGAGTTGAGTTTTGAGTCACAATTGCAAGAAAAAAATAGACAAAAAGATTTAGAGTTAGCTGTAACGAAAGAAAATCATATTAAAGACAGTTCAGAAGATTCAAAGAAATCAAAAACAGAACTTTATGAAGTAAAAAATTTACAAGAACAAAATGATGGTAATAATGTAAATTTGGATACACAAATGGGAGAGATGGCTAAGAATAATGTTATATTTAGTGCTATCCAAGCATCAATTAAAAAAGATGTTACTTTTTTCACATCAGTAATAGACGCTTCAGCTAAAAACTAATTAGGATAAATAATATATGGATCAACTCTTAAAGTTTGTTAATAATTTAAATTCTGCACAAAGAGCAGTTATAATAGGGGGATTTTCACTATTATTAGTTCTTTTACTGGGATTATTAATTTATTCAAATATAAAGTCTGAAGATAGCAAATTAAACTATACAATAGCTACAAATCTTACAAAAAACCAAGTAATGCTAGCATCAAGTGAACTTGAAGCTGCAGGAATTCAATTTTCTGTAGTAGGAAGTGGTAATTCCTTGACCTTAAAAACTTCAAAAGATTTTATTAATATTGCAAAAATAAAATTAGTTACAAGTGATGCTGCTACAAGCCAACATGTTGGTTGGGAAATATTTGAAAAATCATCTTTAGGTACTACAAACTTTGAAAATAAAGTTAAATATTTAAGAGCTTTAGAGGGAGAACTATCAAGAGCATTGGAGTCTCTTTCTGGTATTTTAAGAGCATCAGTTAAAATTGGTATTCCCAAAGAGACTATTTTTACAGAAAGAAAAACGCCACCTACCGCATCTGCAGTATTGAGTTTGAAACCTGGTGTTTTTTTAACACAAAGACAAATAGATGGAATCAAAAACTTTATCTCTTCTGCTATTCCTAATTTAACAAATGAGAACATTAAACTTATAGATCAAGATGGTTCAATATTAGAACAATCAAAAGAGGATATTGACAATATAAGTTCAATTGCTCAGAATAAATATAAAAAGAAACTAGAAAAAGATTTTGAAGGTAAAATTGTAGATTTACTTGAACCAATAGTAGGTCAAGGTAGGGTTGTTGCTAGAGTTTCATTAAGTCTAAATTTTTCAAAAAAGCATACACAAGAAGAGATATATGAGCCTGAAGGTACTATTAGAAGTCAACAAACTACTGAAAATACTTCTTCTTCCCAAGGAACTTCAGGTGAGCCAGCTGCTGTGCCAGGTGTTCAAAGTAATATTGAAGGACCTGATACAAATGAAGGAAATGGAAGTAGCTCATCAAGTAATGAAGCATCTAAAAATATCGTTAATTATGAAATTTCAAAAAAAGTAATTGACCATGAAGATAAAAATTACTCTACTATAAATAAAATTACTGCTGCTGTTACATTTGATTCAAGTGTTTTAACGGATGTTCAAAATAAAGATGAGTTTTTAAATAATATCTCTGAAGTTGTGCAAGATACAATTGGTTACGATGATAGAAGAGGTGATAAAGTTACTGTTAAAGACTTTAAATTTGTCACAGCAACTGAAGCTGGAGCTGCTGGCGATGGAACGGCTGAACCAGTAGATGATACGATTGGTATGGTAAAAGCTATTCTAAGTGAATTTAGTGAATATTTTCAATATTTAATTGCCTTGATTCTGTTATTTGTTTTTTATAGAAAGTTTATTGTAAAAAATGATGTTGTTATTTTAGGGGATGCTTTAGGTGGAAGTTCTTCATCAGGTTCAAAAGCAGGAGGTACAAGTGGTTCTGATTCAAATATTCCAGGATTAACTGATGATACAAATTTAGAAGATGAGTATAATCTTAATAGTGCAAAGGGAAGATTAAAGTCTAAAATAAAAAGTCAGATTTTAAATAACCTTGAGGGATTAGATGAAGAATCAGCAACTAAGTATGAGATATTAATTGAAGAGATTGATAAAATTATCAATAACGAACCAGCAGAAATGGCAAAAATGATTGAGTTATTATTAGCAGAAGATAGTGGCAAAAAATTTAATAAAAAGAAAGGTAAATAGTAAATGGCAGAGAATCCTTTAGAACACGAACTTACCAAAGGAATGCCAATGATAAAAAAAGTGGCAATCTTTTTTGTACTTGTTGGTGAAGAAGCTACTGTTAAAATATTTCAACATTTACCAAGACATCTTGTTGAAGAGATATCTACTGCTATTACACAATTAGGTTCAGTTGATAAAGACACCTCTTTAGCCATACTTGATGAGTTTCATCTATATACTAGAACTAAAGGGTTTATTAGTGCTGGTGGATATGACTATGCAAAAGATCTTCTTTATAAATCATTAGGTAAAAATGAAGCAGATGAAATATTAGCAAAACTATCTAAGATGCAACTAGCATCTCAGTCATTTAATTATCTTGATGCCATAAACCCAAAACAGCTTGCAGATTTTATTAAAGAGGAGTCTCCTCAAACTATTGCTGTAATATTGGCACACATGGAATCAAATGGGGCAGCAGACGTGCTTAATCAACTTGAAGAAGATGTAAAAGTAAAAGTTACAATGCAAATGGCTACAATAAAAGATGTATCTCCTGATGTAGTAAGAACTATATCAATTGTACTAGAAAAAAAGCTAGAATCACTATTATCTTCTATTGTTGATGTTGGTGGTGTTAAAGTTGTTGCTGATATGTTAAATAGAATGGGACCAAAATCACAAGATATACTTAAAAATATCAATGGGGTAGATACAGCACTTGCTACAAAAATAAAAGAAAACATGTTTGTATTTGAAGATTTACTTGCTTTAGATAAAGATGATGTAATGAAAGTACTTCAAAATGTAGAAATGGCAGATGTTGCTGTTGCTATGAAAAATGCAACTGAAGATGATTTAGATATAGTTAGAAGTGCAATGTCTCAAAGAGCAAGTGATAGATTCCAAGAAGAGTTCGAAATGCTTACAAAAGTTAAAATTAAAGATATTGAGTCAGCTCAAAGAAAAATGCTTGATGCGGCCCAAAAGCTTATTGAAGAGGGCGTAATTGAAAGGGATGTGGAATAATTTATGGAAAAAAATAACGTATATTCTAATGCAAAAGTAATAAAAGCAAATGATGGTGTTGAAGATTTCCAATTAGGAACATTTCTTAATACTGGGGAAATTACACAAAATGATCAAATGCAAAAAGTTGCAAAATTAGATCAAAAACAAGTCAGTATAAATGGTGATCAAATTTTAGCAGAAATTAAAGCGCTTGCAGGAACTATTGCTGCTGTTCAACAAAAAGTTAATGGATTAGAGCATATTGGATTAGCAGGTGGAAAAGATATTGATCATCAAGTTGTTCAAGCAATAAAAGATTTAAAGCACTATGCAGCTTTTTTTGAACAAGCGACTTTCCAAATGGAAACAAAAATTCTTAGAACTTCAATATCAATTGCAAAAAAAATCATTTCTGTTGAGATAGGTGAGAACTCCTCAAAAATTGCAAAAGAGACTATACATAATATATTAGACAAAATAAAAACTGCTTCAAAAGTTAAAATACATTTAAACCCAAGAGATTTTGAACTATTAAAAAATGACTTAAATTTAGAAGGTACTCACATCTCTTTAGTGCAAGACGCAAATGTAACTGCAGGTGGTGTTGTAATTGCAAGTGACCTTGGAAATTTCGATGGAAATATAGAAGCAAAAGTAAATTCAATGCTTGAATCACTCGATTCAATCATGTAATTCTCCAAAAATAAACATTAGCTTAAAAAGCCAAAAACTATTTAAATATCGACCTTTTTATTCAATTTACACAAATATAAATTCGAATCTTTGTGTTATAATTCATTATCAAACCTAAGTAAAGTGACCTAAGATTATGGAAATTAACGACAGAGTATATGATTTATTAGTTGATACGCAAATAACAGTAGATGTTATGCTGGGTACTGCAAATATAACAATAAAAGAATTTCTAGATTTGGGTGAAGGAGATATATTATCACTTGATAAAGCAGCAGGTGCTGGAGGTGATATATATGTTAATACAAGAATTATTGGTACTGGTGATATCATCGTAATAGATGAAAGATTAGCAGTTAGAGTACAAGATTCAATGGATTCAGACAATGTTGTACGATATTTCTTTGAAGAAAATATGTTATAGGAGAAAATCATGGCAGGTGTAGATGGTGTATCAACAAGTACTAAAACGACAGCTACTGGACAGCAATATACTGCTGGTATTAGTAATGATGGGCTTACAAATGAAGATTTTTTAAAGTTAATGTTAGAAGAGTTAAAACTGCAAGACCCTACCAAACCAATGGATTCTGCTAGTATGTTAGACTCTCAAATGCAAATGTCGAGTATACAAACAAACTTATCTACTATTGAGGCAATGGAATCTTTACAAAACTCATTCTCTCAAATGGCACTAGCAAGTGCAACTGATGTTATTGGCAGAATTGTAGAAGATGGAAATATGGGACAAGATGGAAATCCTAAAAGTTTCCAAATTACATCTGTTGAATCAGATGAAGGAAAAGTTATAGCTACTGGTTATCAAGTTATTGGATATGATTCAGAATCTGGTTCTTTAATTCTTGCAGAAGATATGTCAAAAATTGATTATGACAATATAACAAAAATTTATTAAGGAAAAAAAGTGATTAGTGGTTTATACAACGGATTATCTGGAATTTATGCATCATCAAGCTCTGTAAATGTAGCTGCAAATAATATTTCTAACGTTAATACTATTGGTCACAAAGAAGATGAAATCTCTTTTCAAGATATGTTATATAAAAATGGTAGCTACGGAAAAGGTGTTTCTCAAGAGTCAATTGAAAAAACTTTTCGTCAAGGTGGAATAAAAGATACTAGTAATCCTTATGATTTTGCAATAGAAGGAAAAGGGTTTTTTATAGTAAATGATACTGCTACTGGACAAAGTTACTACACAAGAGCCGGAAACTTTACAGAATCTAGTGATGGAACACTAGTAAATGGCGAAGGCTTAGTTGTTCAAGGTGTTCAAACAGAAATAATTTCTACTACTTCATCTAATGATATTGTAGCATTTGGAGATACATATACAAAACATTTAGCCTCTTCAATAATTACTCAAGAAGATAGAACAATATCAATTAATGCAAAAGCAACTGATTATACAAAAACAGCAACTGATGTTGGTGTTTCTGGACAAAACTATAAAAGTGCAACTTCAGTTGTATCAGATATTGAAGCTTTGAAAACAGATTATAATAATAAACTTAAATTATTAGAATCAAATCCAAATGAAGTATCTGTTGCTTCAACTAATCAACAGGTAAATTTAACATATTCAAACTATGAAACTGAGCTTACAAATACTAACGATGTAGTAGAATTGTATATAGGAAATCAATTAGTTAGACAATATTTTGATACAGATGCCTTGACTACTATGAATAAATTATCAGATAAGATTTCTGACTTACAAGGATATTCATCATCTTTTGATTCTACAACTGGAATGCTTACAATTGATAATTTGATACCAGGAGATAATACAAAAATCTCTTCACCTACAATAAACTCAAGTGTTCCACTTATAGAAATAACTGATGCAGTTGAGGGATCAGGATTAGCAATGGTTGAATCAGCAAGGGATGCATTAAATGGTGCAGTTCAATTGGCAAATGCGCAGTTTCTAGATATTCAAAATGGAATTCCTGCACCTAATCAAGCATCATTATCTTTAAGCGATATTAATTTAAAAATAACAAACCTTGGACTTGCTTCATATAATGATACTTCACTTAGTGTTGGAAATGATGGTATCTTATACTTAACACAAGGAACTAATACATATATAGCAGGAAGAGTATCTACAGCATATTTCCCTGATGAGCAATCATTAAAAGCAGAAGGTTCTAATTTATACTCAGAAACTTCAGCTTCTGGCGAGCCTAAAAATGCTGATTTATTAAATGAAATGGTTGCAAGTAGTGTAGAAGTTAGTAATATAAGTGTTTCTACTGGGTTACAAAAACTTTTAATAGCACAAAGAGCTTTTGAAGCAAATTCAAAATCAATTACAACGTCAGATGATTTTTTAAAAACAGCAATAGCATTAATGAGATGATTATTAATTAGTACTTAATAGAGTACTAATTAATAAACATAAAATGTTTATAATTTTATCTAAAAGGATAAATCATGATTGGAGCACTATGGACTGGTATTTCTGGTTTAGCAGCACAACAAAAGGCTTTGGACAACGAGTCTCATAATATCGCAAATGTTAATACAATAGGTTATAAAGCATCAAGAATCTCTTTTGCTGATCAAATGTATCAAGATAGAATAGGTAAGGGTGCAAAAATACTTGATGCCGAAAAACTTTATGTACAAGGTAACCTAAAGGGTACTGGTGTAGATTATGATATGGCACTGTCTGGTCATGGGTTCTTTGCTGTAACAAATAAGAGTTCAACAGGTACAAGTGAGACTTATTATACAAGAGCTGGTAACTTTAGAATGGGTGATAATGGTACATTGCAAGATGCAGCTGGTAATGAAGTTCAGGGATGGGCTATGAGTACAATCACCTCTGATGACAGATTATCAACAAATCCAAATATTAACGTATTTACAAGTGCATACACTGAACTTCTTACATCTAAAATTGTTACTTTGTCTCAATCGGTTGAAACATACACAGCTAAAGCAACAAATTATGAACAGACAGCAAAAGCAGATGTTAGTGATGTCTATTCAGGTTATGGATTAAAAAATGAGGCATCTAAGGTTAATGATGTTAAAGCTTTAGTTTCAAATTATTCTGATGCATTATCAGCATATCAGGATAATCCAGATGGAACTTCTCAAAGTGCACAAGCTCAAATTTCACAAGTTAATTTTATAGGAACAGATTTAACTAAAGAGGGTGATCAAATTTATGTTTATATTGATGGTAAAAAATATTCTCAAAACTATATATCTGAACCATCTAGAACGGCTGATGATGGAACAACTGTTTTAACAGATGTAGAAGCAAGTCAGATTGCAACATATAAAGCTTTAGCTGATCAAATTTCTAAAATAACAGGATTTGTTGCATATACTGTAACTGATGAAGATATTTCAAGAGGTGGTACTACTGAAACAGGAAGTGCTGTAAACTCTTTTGAATCTTTTGATACCTTTACAAAATCTACAAAAGATGCAGATGTTTTACATGGAATGATTCAAATTCAATCAATGATTCCAGGACAAGAGTTTAAAATAACAGAAGTTGCAGAAGTTTCAGGGGATACAATCGTTTATGGTTCTTTTAATGAAACTACTAGTGCTACAACTGCACAAGAAGGTATTGGACTTGGAGGACTACAAAGTGCTAGAGATGCATTAGCTATGGCAATTAGTGGTAATCAAAGAGATGTTTTTACTCTGCAAGAACTTAATTTAAATAATGCAGATACTTATAGTTTTGACTTTAGTGTATATGACAAAGATTTAGAAAAAACAATTAATTTTGGTTCTGCAATTAGTGTTTCTGCAACAGATGACATTGATGATATTATTACAAACTTAACTACAAATGCAACAGGAAGCACAAATATCTCAGTTGAAAATTTTAATAAATACTTTACTGCAAAAAATATAAATGGTAATCTAGTAATTGAAGCAAAAGAGTATGATGTTGAATTTAGTTCAGAGTTGTATGCTAATGCACAAACTTATACTGCAACAGGAAGTGCTGGTTCTTATACTTTTGATGATACAGCAGCAGTTTTAGCAAATGGACAGACAAGTTTTACAATGACAATTCCATCAATTACTTTATCTGATGGTACTGTACTAAGTGCTATTACAACTACTGGAGGAACAATATCTTCTCCTAGAGATTTAGATACACTTGCTGGAAAAATAAATGATATATTTTCTAAAAATACAGCAACAAACGCTAGTGGTACAACAGTTTCAATGCCATATAATGCAGTAGTTGTAAATGGGGAGTTAATAATTCAACAAACATCAGGTGCCCCATCAGGTAACTTCCCTTCGACATTAACTATAAACAAAGTAGCAGGTGGTATTGATAAAAATGCAGATGCTTCTGGACGAAAAGGTGCCGGTGCAGAGTTCTTGGAAATAAAAACGACCCTTGACCAAACATCATCTCAAGACTCACTTCAACTAAGGCTCGATACCTTGGGCATATCCGATTCCGCCTTCGGTGAGTTCTCCGTAGATGCTTCAGGTTTAATTACTATGAAACAAGATGGTGCTGAGTTTGCTATTGGACAAGTTGCTATTGCACTGTTTAATAATGAAAGAGGACTTGACCCAATGGGTAATAACCTTTTAGCAAAAACTACTCAAAGTGGTGAGCCAACATATAATATTAATAATGATAGAACTGCAACCATAGAGTCTGCAACTTTAGAGTTAAGTACTGCTGATTTAAGTGAAAGTTTAGTTAACTTGATGGTATTCCAAAGAGCTTTTGAAGCCAATGCTAAATCAATTACTACATCTGACCAATTATTAACTACATTAATTGGTTTAAAACGATAATAAATTAAATAGATAGATTTTTCTATCTATTTTTTAAAGAGGTTAAATTTGGAAAATTTTTTGTTAATTTTGTTTTTGATGATAATGTTTTTATATTATTTTTCTACAACAAATGTGTATAAATCTTTATATGTAAAAGTAAATGAAGAAAAAAATATATTAGAAGATGAAAAGAATAAATACACTCAGTTAATGGATAGATATAATAAACAAGTTGTTGCGCAAGATGATGCTTTAAAACATACTGAAAATAACCTCTCCGTTGCTAGGAATGACTTAAGAGATGTGAAGTTACAAAATAATGAGTTAAGACATCAAGTTGATAAACTCAAAAAGAGGTCTGAAGAGCTTTATGCTCAAGTTAATACTATGATTTAATAGGAGAATCTCATTAAACTATTTAATTTAAAGAAAAAGTTTTTTCTTTTTTTATTAATTACTATTTTTCATACTATATTAACTGCAGAAGACGTTTCAAAAGTTGAATCACAACCTGAAGTTATTTTTAAATATGATGACTTAACAAAAAATCAAAAAAGCATATCTCAACAAGTACAATTTAATAACGCAGTTCTTCTTTTAGAAAAAAATGAGTATTTAAAAGCCATTGAAATTTTAAAAGAGACTTCAAAGTTTTTACAAATACCTTCATATTTGAATATTGGAATTGCTTATTATAAGTTAAATTCAATTTATAATGCAAGAATATATCTAGAAAGAATATATAATCACTCTGCTGCTATTAAAGAAAATACATACTCTTACATGTCTGCTTGTTATTATTTATACCTAATATCTAATAATAAAAAGTTTTTAAAAAAGATTATTGAAATAGCAAAAACAAGAAAAGATTTGTCAGAGCATGGTAAAAGGCTTGTATCTGATACTTTTATAATACTAAAAGACTATGAAATGGCCTTAACACTTTTAGAAGCTATGGATTACTCATCAAATTTAAAAAAAGCACTTTTGTTAATTAAACTAAAAGATTATAATAAGGCAGATTTATTATTAGCAAAAGCATATGAAAGTACAGTAAATTTAAAGGTAAAAGATAAGATTTTATGGTTTAAGGTTTTTAATAATTTAAAATCAAACAATTTAGAAAAATTAGATGAAAATTTGACTTTAATTCAAGAGAGAAAATCATCTTTTGAAACAAACAAAGAGTTAGAACTTAAAATGTTTTTCAACAAAGATAAATATACTCCTAAAGAGTATTTTAAATTTGTTACAAATTTTGATTTAAATAGAAAAATTGATTATATTTATTATTATGCCCCATACATATTTTCTGATAATGAAGAGATTATTTATGACTCTACAAAAGGCTTTATTTTTAAAGATAAACAAAGTTTAGAAAATCTAGAAGATATGATTTCATATAATGCTTCATTTTTGGAGTTAATAAAAAAAGATCCCATTCAAAAAGTTGTAATATTAAAGAAGATGTTAAACAAAGATACTAAGTCATATATATATTATAATTTGGGTTTATCTTATGCTCAAATAAATGATTTTTATAATGCTTTAAAGTATTTTCAACAAGCAAGTAAATTAAATCCTGGTAATAAATTGTATTCAGTTATGGCCTTAATTACTGCAATAAGATCAAATAGTACAATAAAAGATAAAGAGTATTTAGATGCCAATGCAAAACTTAAAAAGGGTATGTATCAATATTTTGGACAAAAGATTTATAATTTAATTATTAATGAAAATATTGGAACTTCTACAGAGCCAAAACATTATTCTAAAACAATTTTTTATAGAGCATTAGACTTTTTGCCAAAATTTAATGAGGGCATTGCCACATTAGATGAGCCTTTAATAAAAGAAGATTTTAAGGAACCATTAACTTTTCTTCTTAAAAAAGTCATTAAAAGAAAAAATGAAAATGATTTTGAATATTTTTCAAGATTACAAGATACAGTTCCTTTACAAATTAATAATAACTTCTTGGATGGGCCAATTCTAATTACTCAATATTATGTGGATTTATTAAAATCATTAGGTCTATTTAATAGAGCTGATTTTAGTATGGAAAGTAATATTACTCCTACATATTTAAGAACCAAAGCGTTAAAATTACTTCATGATGGATATCCTAATAAAGCATTAAAACTTTTAGAAAGTTTACAAAATGAGTATAAACTTGATGATAAATATACTATGTATTTGATAGTTGCATGTTACTTGGATGCAGGGAACTATAATGAAGCTTCTATTCAAATTTCTCTAATAAAAAGTTTATTAAATGATAGTGCTTCTGAATTTTTAACAGGAGTACAATTAATACAAGAGCTAAAAATAAGTAGTGCAAAACAATTTTTTCTTAAACCTTATACAGATGATATGATAGATTTTAAATTAGAAGGCTTTGATGAGTTTTTAGAAACACTTTAATTTTTATTAATATAAATCAAAATTTCTTAATTTAAATTTTTTTAGATATAATAATTTAAAATAATATTGATAAAGGAGAAACTATGGAAATTGGTAGAATGCCTGAAATCGACGCATCAAAAGTGAATCACGAAATAAAGATTCAAAAGGTACAAGAAGTAGATGAAAAAGATAGAATCGTACCTGATGAAAAGTATAAAAATGTAAAAACAAATGAGCAAACAGATCTAGTAAATGAGGTTGTACTAGATAATGTAAAGTTTGGTTACAACAAAGATAGTAAAGACTTTTTTGTAAAAGTTACAAGAGGGGATGCCGAATTTAAATATCCAACAGAAGATATGATGAAAGTAAAAGCTCATTTAAATGAGATAGTAGAAGATTTAAATAATAAAAATTAATTAAGGTTTAGTTTTGGCATCAGATATATCAAATATTATAAAAGACGAATTATCAAATACTTTAGAGCAATTACTTTCACAATCAACAAAATGTGAAAGTGTTGAAAAAGCAGATTTTTCAAAAGTTGATTCTTCACAATGTGTACAAATTGATGTGAAGTTTGAATTCAAAGACATGGCATCAAATTTTAATTTTTTTATTCCAACATCAAGTGCTGCAAGATTTGAATATCTAATGCTTGGTGGAACAGGTGATTTAAAAGAGCATATTGATGATGAAATAACAGACGCAGTAAATGAAATTGTCTCAAATATTTGTGGTAGTATATCTACTTCTGTAAATGCACAGGGCTTTCCTGATATCTCTGGCTTAAAACATCAAGTTTTAGGTTCTAAAATTGTTGAGTGCAGTGAAAAAGAAAATAGTGATAATATCTATTCTTTTAAATTAAGTCTTGATAATAAAATATCAGAAGTAATTATTGGTTTTGATGATATTATACTTCCGTTTTTATCAGGTATAACTGGAAATGAAGTTATAGAAAGTATCACTTCTAATAATACAAATGATACTCAAAATGCAGGAGCAAATATGTCATCTCTACCCTCTGTAAGTGGGATTGATTCATTATTATCTGAAGAATCTTCAAAAAACCTAAAACTTCTCTTTGATATAAAACTAAAACTTAGTGTAAGACTTGGAACAAAACTCTTTTTATTAAAAGATATCTTAAAATGGGATATTGGAGAAATAATAGAGTTAGAACAAATGGTAAATGAACCTTTAGATATTTTGGTAAATGGAATTAAAATTGGTGAAGGTGAAGCTGTAATTGTTGAAGGTAAATTTGGGTTAAAAATTAAAAACATCGGGAACGATTCATCAAGACTAAGTCAAATAGGATTAGGATAAAAAATGGATAAAAGTACTCTTGGCGGCTTGATTGGTGGTTGGGCATTAGTTGCTCTTGCTATTATGTTAGGTGGAGTTGGTTTTGGACCTTATATTGATATTCCATCTATTGTTATTGTATTTGGAGGAACTATTGCTGTAACTGCAGGACAATTTCAACCTAGTGAATTGAAAAGAATTGGTGATGGATTTAAAATTGCTTTAAATGAATCTCAAACAGAACCATTACCTGAGCTAATTGAAAAAATTATTTTTTATGCAACTGAAGTAAAAAAACATGGTGTAATGCAAATTGAACAAAAAGTATTGACAGAACCAAATGCTTTTTTTAAAGAAGCCTTTCAACTTTTAGTAGATGGAACAAAGCCAGATGTTTTGATTCCTTTATTAGAATTAAAACTAGAGCATATGGATAAACGACACACTTCACTTATTGGTGTTTTTTCAAATATGGGTGGAACAGCGGGTT
Source organism: uncultured Arcobacter sp. (assembly GCF_937982575.1). Classification (NCBI taxonomy): domain Bacteria; kingdom Pseudomonadati; phylum Campylobacterota; class Epsilonproteobacteria; order Campylobacterales; family Arcobacteraceae; genus Arcobacter; species uncultured Arcobacter sp. The sequence continues at coordinate 38,843 of NZ_CALJLR010000023.1, forward strand.
CAATGGGGATGATTGGAACACTTGTTGGGCTTGTTGCAATGCTTGCAAATCTTTCAGACCCAGCAGCAGTTGGTCCAGCAATGGCAGTTGCATTACTTACAACAATGTATGGGGCTTTAACTGGTACATTATTGGCTGGAGTAGTAGAATCAAAACTTGACCAAAAACATAAAACTGAAGTGACTGCATGTGAAGTTATTATAACAGGTACTGCAATGATTTCAGCAGAAGAATCAATTGGTAATATTAAAATGAAACTAAATGCAATGTTAGTTGAAGCACCTCAATGATAAAGTACAATAATGGCTGATAAAAAGTGTCCTGACTGTCCTAAATGTTTACCAGGTTGGTTAGTTCAATTTGGTGATTTGATGTCACTATTACTTACCTTTTTTATTCTTTTATTATCTATGGCAGTTATGGATAAAAAAAAGGTTGAAGAGTATTTTGAGATTATGAGAAAAGCAATGGGCTTTTTAGATCAAACACAAGATACTGTAAAAAGAGATGAATCAACAAATACTTCAAAAGAAGCTAGTAATGATGCTGATTCAAATGCTCAAGATACTCAATCAGCAGTTGAGGAAATGACACAAATTGCAGAAGAAATAAATGAACAAACTTCAACAATGACAGAACAAGTTCAAATTACGGAAGGGAATAATGAATTTACTTTAGATATTCCATCTTCTTTAATGTTTGGAGAGGGAGAGTATACTTTAGAGAATAAATCAGCTAAGAGATTTATATCTAAAATAGCAAGGGTTATAAGAACAATGCCTCAAACTTTTGATATAGAGATAATTGGGCATACAGATAGAAGTAATTTTACAAATGATACAATACCAAGAGATGGTTGGGATATTTCAGCTTTAAGGTCTATTTCTGTTGTAAAAGAGTTAATAAAAAATAGAATAGACCCTGCCCAATTAAAAGTTTCTGCCTATAGCTCATACAGACCAAAAAGCGAGAATGCAGCAGAAAATAGAAGAGTTGAGTTACGATTCGTATCTTCAACTGAACAAAAAAATATATTAGAAAAAGAAAACTTCTTTGATAGGTTGGAACAATGATAGATTTAACAAACAATGTTGATATATCAACATTAAACCAAAAAAAATTCGAAAATGTTAATACAAAGAACTTAGAAGATAATAAGTTAAGAGATGTATGTGATAATTTTGAGGCCTTCTTCTTAAAACAGATAATGGATACTTCCTTAAAGTCTACAAATATAGCAGGTGAGGGAACAGGTTCTGATATTATAAAAAGTATGTACACAGATGCTGTATCAAATAGTGCTGCAGGTGGAATGGGTATTAGTAATTTGTTATATGAGTTTTTAAGTAAAAAATAAATAGTTTAGATTAGGTAATAACATGATTAAAAACATTACAGATGAAATGGGTTCTTTAGTTTTAAAAATGAAAGATTTAATTAATAGTGACATTGAAGATATAAAAGCAGCTAGGCATGAAAAGTTGTTAGATAGAAACGATGATAAACAAGATTATATGAATCAAATAATTGAGTTAAGACAAAATTTAAATGAAGAGTTAGTTAAAAAGATGCAAGAGGGAGTAGATATAAATATATATCGAAATGATGTTGATAATTTGGAAAAAGAGTTAACAGAACTACATGTATTAAATGCAAAACTAGCCTCTATAGTACTTCCTATTCAACAAATGTATAAGGATATTGTTGATGAATTAACAACTGAGAGTGGAGGGAATATAGTTGAAATTAAGATTTAGTTTTTTTTATTTAACAATAATTTCTGTTTTAAAACTTTTTTCAACTGAAGTAATTATTGCTAAAATTGATATTCCGTATAATATTGCCTTAAGTCCTTCAAATGTCGCTATTTTACAACTAGATAATATACCAAAAGATTGTAAACCTATTACAATTGCAGAATTAAAAAAAGAGAAATATTTTACAAAAAAGTATTTACAAAAAGAAAAAATCATATGCCATGATGATTTAAAAAAAGAGAATAATAATAAAGTAATATTTAGTTTTGGGTCAATTGAAATTGAAACAAATGGAAAAATTTTATATGAAAACGATGATTATATAAAGATAAAAAGAGATAATGGAAAGATTGAAAAAATTTACAAAGATGGAAGAGCTAGATGAATATGTTATCTTTTTTAGGAGAAACACCAACAAAAGCTTTAAGGAAGGCACAAGAAGAGTGTGGAGAAGATGCAATTGTAATATCAACAAAGAAGATTTCTGATCCTAAAAGTAAGAAAGATATGTATGAAGTTGTAGTTGCATTAGAAGAAGAACAAGATTTTGTACAAACAAAAAATAGGCAAGATTTCACAAAAAAAATAACTACAAATAATAATAGTTTAAAAGATAGTGACTTTAGCGCAAAAGTTTATGATTTTAAAGAAGAAATTCTTAAAATGCAAGATGCAATCGAACAAGTTCAAAAGTCAATTTGGGATCCAAAATCACAGCTATATGATTTAACTATTCCTCCAGAGTTTGTAGATATATATAATCTTTTTGAATCAAATGAATTTGACCAAGAGATGACATATACAATTATGAAAAAGACTATAAAACAACTGCCTGTTGGAATGAAATCAAATCCACAAAAAATAAATGATTTTTTTAAATTAATACTAAGAAGAATAATTCCAATTAAAAATGAAGTACCACTTAGAAAACATCAGCGAAAAATTATGATGATGGTAGGACCAACTGGTGTTGGAAAAACAACTACAATTGCAAAATTAGCAGCTCGTTATGCATACAAATTAGGAGAGAATTATAAAGTTGGTATTGTAACTTTGGATTCTTTTAGAGTTGGTGCAATTGAGCAGTTACAAGCATATACAAGTATTATGAGGTTGCCTTTAGAGGTAGTGAAAAAACCTGAAGATTTAGTTGAATCACTATTAAGACTAAAAGATTGTAATTACATCTTCATAGATACAGCAGGCTCTAGTCAATACGATGTTGATAAAATAGAAATTATAAATGAGTTCCAAAAAAAGGTTGACGAGCTACCAATTGAGAAAATTCTAGTACTTCCAGCAAATGTAAAACAAAGTGATTTGATGGATATTTATACAAATTATTCAAGACTAAATATTGATTATTTAACTTTTACAAAACTTGATGAAACAAAAAGTTTTGGTAACTTGATTTCCTTTGCACATAAAACAAAAAAATCAATAACATACATCTCTATTGGACAAAATGTTCCTGATGACTTGGTTGTTTCTGATTCATCCTTTTTGATTAATTGTTTTATGCAACACAGCTGCCCAAGGTAGGGAATGATTTGATTAATACAATTTCAACACAAGCAAATAAGTTAATTAACTTAACAAAAAGAAAGTATAGAGCTACTCCTTCAAAAACTAAACTTTTAACCATAACCTCAGGTAAAGGAGGAGTTGGTAAGTCTACTTTTACTGCAAATATTGCCTACTTATTGGCAAAAAAAGGATTAAAAGTAGGAGTAATAGATGCAGATATAGGCTTAGCAAATATGCAAGTTCTTTTTGACATAAAACCAAATCTTACACTATTTGATTATATTGATGGCAAATCAAATCTTGAAGATGTTTTTATTCAAACACAATATCCAAATATTACCTTAATAGCAGGGAAGAGTGGTTATCAATACTCTAATCATTCTAACAGTTTAGTAATAGCAAGAATAGTTCAGGACATAATTGATATCGAAGAGTTTGATATTGTATTAGTTGATACAGGAGCAGGCTTAAATGATTATGTAAAAGAGTTTTTATCTATTTCTTCAAATATTTTGGCTTTAACAACTACAGATCCTAGTGCATTAACAGATGTTTATGCTTTGGTAAAAATGCTCTCCAAAGATAAAAGTTCGCTTATGTTGTGTTTTAATCATACAAAAAACTACAAAATTGGCGAGTCTATAACAAATTCCTTACAAAATCTTGCACTTAAAAATAGGCTAAATTCTAATTTTATGATAGAATATATGGGTAACGTAAGCAGTTCTAAGAATATTTCGACAACTGGAAGATTGAGAAAATTATTTGTAAATGAGTTTGAAAGTCAAGCCGTTACAGAAGAGTTGGAGTTTATAGTTAGTTCACTGCTGAAAATTTTAAATAAATAGATTTGGATAAAAAGTGATAATAGAAAGATTTTCAAAAACAGTTATAGCTAGTGGAATTTTTAGATTTTACGTAGCTATAGGTTTCTTTGGTACATCTTTATTTTTTCTATTTAATGTTCATCTATTTACACCTATGGAAATGGTGTTAGGCATTATTTTTACAACAATTTTTTTAAAAACAATGTCTAATGTGATGTTATCATTACTAATACTGTTATTTAGTCTTGATAATAAAAAAGCTGAGTTAGATTTTAAATATCATACTCAAAAAATAGATGAACTTATAAGTGAGTTAACGACAAGTGACTCAAATAATAAAAATAGCAATACAGCTAGCTAGAGGGGTGTTTTATGGATATTTCAGGAGTTAATGGCATTTCTAATGTTTTAAACCAAAATAATGTTCAAAAGGTTGATAACAAAAATGACAATGCAGGAGAATCTTTTGCTTCAATGTTAAACAATGCAATAAATGAAGTAAATGAGACGCAAGTTGATGGATATAAAGCAATGGAAAATATTGCAACAGGAAAAGTTGAAAACTTACAAGAAGCTGTACAGAAAATAGAAGAAGCAGAATTAAGTTTGAAACTTGCATTAGAAGTTAAAAATAAAGCAATGGGTGCATATAAACAAATTATGGCAATGCAAGTTTAATATAAGGAGATAAGATGGGTTTTTTTGATGGATACAATATTGCAACTTCAGGAATGAGTGCACAAAGAACAAGAATAAATGTTGTAAGTGCAAATATTGCTAATGCTCAAACTACTCATTCCACTGATGGTGGACCTTATAAAAAACAAAATGTTGTTTTTGAAGAGATGCTTTTAAGCGAAAAAGAAAGATTAACGGCAAGTCCTAGCCAAGAAAAAGAGACAAGCTTTCCAAATAAAAACTTAAGTGGAGTTGGTATTAAACAAATTGTAGAGTCTAAAGAAGAACCTGTAATGAAATTTGAACCAGATCATCCCGATGCAAATGAAGATGGTTATGTTGCATATCCTAATATTAACCCTGTAATTGAAATGGTTGATTTAATTGAAGCGATGAGATCTTATGAGGCGAATGTATCAGCCTTTACAACTCATAAGACAATGGATACAAAAACCTTAGACATAATTGCTAGATAGAACATCTGAATAAGGATAGAGTATGAGTAATGAATTAGAAATCTTAGTTCCCTCTAAAACAAAAGAAGTTTCAAACAATTCTAAAATATCACAAAATAGTCCTAAAAAAGAGGGAGAATCCCTTTTTGACAAGATGTTATCTAAAGCAAAAGATGATATTGGTGATTCAAAGAAAGAAAATTTTGAAGAAGCAAAAACAAAAGATATAAAAGCAAAAGATTTAAATAAAGAAGATATAAAAACAAAAGATGTAAAAAAAGAAGTAGAAGATACAAAAGAAGATAAAAGTGCAAAAGAAAATAATGTAAAAAATGAAGCAAAACCAACTTCTTTGATGGATAGATTAGTTCAAGAGACAAAATCAAAAACAAAAGATGTAAAAAAAGAAGTAGAAGATACAAAAGAAGATAAAAGTGCAAAAGAAAATAATGTAAAAAATGAAGCAAAACCAACTTCTTTGATGGATAGATTAGTTCAAGAGACAAAATCAAAAACAAAAGATGTAAAAAAAGAAGTAGAAGATACAAAAGAAGATAA
>NZ_CALJLR010000024.1:0-8814 GCF_937982575.1 uncultured Arcobacter sp.
AAGGACTTACTTACAATGAAGCTTTAGATACTTTTATAGAACCATTAGCAGGTAACTTAGTACATTATTGGAAGATGGAAGATTTAACTGATAGTGTCGGTTCATTAGATTTAACTAATAATGGAGCTACATCAGGAGCTACAGGAATAATTGGAGATTGTTATTCATTTGATGGAAGTAATGATTATATAGATATTACTTCATCTACATTAGGAATAGCAAATAATTGGACAGCAAGTCTATGGGTAAATTGGGATAGCTTAGGTGCAACAGATTATATGCTAGATAGTTATTCATTTGCAGTTGGTGGAAATAATAGTAGATTCTTTTTATCAAAACTTAATACTAATTATTTTAGAGTAGATTTATATAACAGTTCAGGTACTTTATTTAAATCTTATACAGCAACTGATAATCAAATGAGTTCAACTGGTACTTGGTACCATTGTATGGCTACATGGGATGGAACAGATTTAAATTTATATGTAAATGGAAATTTATGTGCATTAACAAAATCAACTGATAATGCAGGTACTATGGCAGATGCTTCAAGAGAATTTACAATTGGTTCATTAACAGGAGGAAGTGCTAATTTATGTCCAGCAGATATAGATGAAGTGGGTTTGTGGGATAGAGCATTAACATTACAAGAAGCATCAGATTTATATTCACAAGGCAGAGCAACTACTTATGATGAAACAAATTTAGAATTTGTTGATGGAACTACTGAAGAATCATTAGGTATAAATTGTGTGTCTTATTGGAAAATGGAAGATGCAACTGATTCAGTTTCAGATAATGATGGAACTGTTACTGGTGCTACATCTGGAGTAACTGGCAAAATTGATAATGCATATTCTTTTGATGGAAGTAATGATGATATTTCTGCCAATGGTTTAGTCACTGATGTAGCTGGAACAAAACAAGGAACTATGGCTGCATGGATTTATATTGATGATTATGCTGCTATAAGACAAATAATGTCATTTGGAGATACTAATGCAAATGAAAGAATACAATTATATTTAGAAACAACAGGTGTATTAACAGCAGTTGTTCAAGATGGTGGAACTTTACAATGGGCAGTTGATACAGATTCAGCTTTACCGACAGGAGAATGGTTACACGTTGCACTTGTTATGGATGGAACTGAAGCAGTTTTATATATTAATGGTGCAAAACCAGCACAGGCATTTTTTGTTACAACAGATAAACTTGCGTGGCTTGACCAATGTACAGGAATAGATAATTTTTATATAGGTGCAAGAAATTATAATAATTTTGGGGTTATAAGTCCATTTAAAGGAGATATAGATGAAGCTGTTTATTTTGCAATACCATTATCAATTGGAGAAGTGCAATATCTTTATAATTCAGGAAGTCCAGGAGCAGCTCAACAATGGCCTTTTTCAGGTGCTGCTCCTCCAACAGGATGGACAGGAACAATATTGGGAGTGACAAATCCCTCAAAAATAAATGGAATAGCAGTTGCTAATATAGCAAAGGTTAATGGACAATAATAGGTGAAAAGAAAATGACATATACAACTTTTAGTGGAGATACTCCAGCATTAGCAAGTGAAATTAATGAAAATCTTACATACTTTCCAAGATATGATTATATTGGACAAGACCAAACATTAGGGAGTACAAGTGCTTCAACTGAAACAAAGATTGGGGAAGTGACAATTCCTGCGAATACAGTAACTAATGGTGTATTAGTTTTTGCAACAGGAGTATTAAGAATGACTGGTGGTGGGATTCAACCAAATAATGGAACTATAACTTTGAGGGCAGGTGCATCTACTACTATAACTTCCAATACAAGTGAGAAAAGTATTCAAAGGTCTTTTGATTCTGTAGCTGGGATTAATGCAGGATGGACTTCTGGATGGACAATAATAAAATATGTGACAAGTCCAACATGGTCTTCAACTAATTATATTCAAATTGGAGGAAGTAATAATAATGGTGCAGGTACATCAAGGGTGGATTGTGAATCATTAGTAGTATTACAATTTTAAAATGAACTGGTTTAAATCTATTTGGGAGAAGATTCTTGCTTTAGATAATAAAGAATTTGAAGATAAAATACTTGAATTAGAATCAGCTATATTAGATTACCAATTCGTAATAAGCCAAAAAGATATAACTATTGAAGAGAACTTAAAAATAATAAATCAATTCAAACAAGAACTTGAAGATGCAGAAAAAGAAATAGATGAATTATTTGATATGTTTGATGAAGTAGATGAATTGGAAACCTACTGGAATAATAAAAGACCTTCAATTAATTACAAATATCCTGCAAGACCAGGATTTAGTAAATCACAAAGAATACCAGTTGACCCAAGAATATTTTGGGTAAATGATAGTTCAATTCCAAGAATACTAACTGGAAATGATGACACAAAAGCAATGAATGCTTTAAAAAGAACAATTAAAGATATACAATACATCTCTGATACAAAACAATTCAAAGAAAACGAAGTATGGTTATTTCCATTTGAAACACAACACTTTGGCATGGGGGATTGTGAAGATGGAGCTATCTATTTAGCAAACATAATGCTCAAATCAGGTATTCCCTATTGGAGAATAAGGTTAAATGCAGGTAATGTTAAAGGAGGAGGTCATTGTTGGGTTACTTACCTAAGAGAATCTGACAACAAATGGTATATATTAGATTGGTGTTATTGGGCTGATGAATCCCTTAAATGGAAATTATGGGATGATGCAGAGAAATATTATGACATTTGGTTCAGTTGGAATAAGGATTTAATCTTTAAAGATGATGAATTGGATAGATGATATTTAGAGTACAATGTATTAAATGTGGGGATACCATGAATGCAAGTATGACAGATACTGATGCAATATGTGGTAATTGTAGAAAACCAAGATTATGAGGTAAATATGTCACAAGAAGGTATAGAGATAATTATGAACAATTATGACAATGCCCTAAATACATTTATTTCATCCAAAGAAGAATTCAAATATATTGATTTAATAATAAGAGATTTTCCAATTTGTGAAACAAAAGAAGATATATATGATATTGCATTAGACCAATATAATATATGGTATACTAAATATAAAAATAACTATAATGCTAAACTAATGTCATTACAAGATACAACATATTTTATATTAAGAACATATGAATTGGAAAATAAAATAGACTTCACTAAATATAAAGAACCTCCTAAAATGGGTTTTAAGTTTGGTGATAAAAAGTGAAACATAGAACTGCTTTAAGTCATGACCAATACCTTGAGAACTTAGTAACACATCTTAATTTGGTTGGGGAAAAAAGAGAAGAGATTAGTTGGATAATAAAAGATGGAATATGGATGTATGACAACTCAGTTCAATATCATAAATTAGCTGATTTAATATGTGTATATCAACACCCTTATGTATCTGCAATTGAATTGAAAGGTAGTAAAGGTCAAAGAACTAAAGCAAAGAAACAACTTGATTCAACAGCTCAGTTTATAAATGATATATTAGGTATACACGACTTTGGATTGAAGATTGTTTATTATACCAATGGAAACTATAGTTTCGAGAATATAAAAGCTTATAAAGGATTAAGTTATACCAGAAAGAAATAGGTGATAATTATGGAAAAACCAGTTAGTAAAGATACAAAATCATTTTTTAAATCAAAAACACTGTGGGTAGCAGTGATTAGTGTAGTCATGGGATTACTCCAATGGTTACAAGGACAAATTGAGGTTGGAGCATCAATCACATTAATGGGAGCTTTAATGGTTGCATTAAGATTGATAACTACAACAAAACTTGAATAAATCTATCAAAAGGTAATATCTATATAAATAATTAACTAATTAGTAGATATACCCATAACATTCCAACATAAATCATGAGGTGATATATATGGAAAAAAATACAAAAAAAGCTGTAGCTATTGGCTTAATTGCAGTAGCTGGTATCGGATTAGGTGGTATAGCTGGAGCAGTCATGTTCCCTAAAACTATTTATGAAGATGTAATTGTACCTGTAGAGGTAGAAAAGATTGTAGAAGTTGAGAAGATAGTCAACAATACAATAGTTGAAGAAGTTGAAGTACCTGTGGAAGTAATCACAGAAGTTGAAGACGAAGCATTCTTAAAAGTTGCTTGTGATAGACTTATGTACGAAGACTTACTTGAATGCAAAGAAGAAGTTGGAGCAGAAGATGCTGCTTTAAAACTAGCTTTAGAATTCATTGAAGAAGAGTTTAACGGTGATATTGCTGATGAACTTGAAGATGAAGGAATAGTATCTGATGAAGATGATGTAGAATTAGTTAAAGTCTACTCAGATTATGAAGATATTGAAATCCTTAAATCTGATTTTGATGATGAAGAATACAAGTTTGAAATCAAAGTCAAATATGAAGATGATGGTGATAAGAAATATAATCACTTAGTTATCTCTGTAGAAGACGGTGAAGCAGAACTTGTTAAAATCAAGTAAATTTGATGAATGGCTTTTAATAGCCATTCTTTTTTTCTTTTTATTTTTTACAATAGTCGTAGCTATAAGTAAATAGGAGGTAAGTAATATGAGATGTCAATTGTGTGGTACTTCAATGGTATCAGAATATGGATGTTGGAAATGTCCAAAAGAAGGTTGTGAATATAGTAGATGTGATGGTTAATCACACCCTACTTCATTATATTTCTTTTTTGCCATATCATAGTGTTGATATGACCATCCATACAATCCGAACTCTTCATTACCTGGGTAACGTTCTGTAAGGTTGCCATTACTGTTCACAGAACGAACGATTATGGTTTCATAACCTAATAATACCTTTTTAAAAAAGACCTCGTAAATAGCCTTATTGGCAACCTTCTCTAACTGTTTGAGAATTAACCCATTCTTTTTATATTCTTGTTTTAATTCTATCATTTCAATGGCATCTCTTTAACTTTATTTATATTATGGTATCTACCAAAGTATCTACCCATTGTATAAACTCTATTTGCTTCATACTTTAATAAGATTGCATCATTAGTTATTCTATCAACACCTAATACTGCTTCATACTCAGGTTTCTTATGCTTCTTATCATACATTATATTAAATCTTCTCACTTCATATGCTCTTTTAACATATCCTAATTTATAATCTATTGCTTCTTTAATCTTTTCTTCTAAATCATATACTTCTTTTATTGTTTTCATACTTACCAACCCCAAATATTATATATACTACTCTTTCAAAAGCCCAAGGTGCTTTATTTGTCATTAATAAAGCTTTATATACTCTTTCATAATACTTTTTAGGTTTTCTCTTAATCTGTTCAGCTTCAATACTGAAGAAACATCCTGCATTAAAGAAGAAACCATTTTGTTTACATTCAATACCACAATTCTTTAAAAAGACATCTATCTCCAAACCATTGTCATAAGGTCTTCCATCTAAATCTGATTGAATCTCTGCCATATCTGAATACCAATTGAACCCAGGTTCAGGATGTTCAAATACAGTATGAGCATCTTTATAATGGTGAAATGGATTACCTTGACAGAATATATAAATACCTTCCAATTCATCATAGTATTTAATTATATACCATATATAAGATAATGGTTCCCTACCTATATTAGGTAAGTGAACATCTTTTTGAACTATGAAATGGTTATATTCCTTTGCCCAATTCACATCTTCATTAAGTCTTGCTATTATTATCATTTAAATATCTGCCCCCACAAATATTCTAATGAATGTGTATATTCATCAGAAAAACTTACATAAGTAAGTAACTTTAAGTAATAAGATAATGGTCTATTTAATATACCTTCTTTTTTAACTGCCATTATTGCACCATAAGGGAATGATACTTTAACATTTGGTAACTCAAATAAATCTTGATACTTCTTTATTGGTTTAGGGTCTTTATACATAGTATTAGCTCCAGATTTAACCAGTAACATATTATCACTTAAAGGCGTATAATTATCTTTAATATTAATTTCTTTTATTTTCTTTATAAACATTTCACAATGGTCAAATGGATTACCTTGAGTGAATATTGTTAAATCTGATAAATTATGATAATTAAGACATATATGGTAAAGAAAGGTATGACTCTCTCTACCAATATTTGGTATGTCTTTAGATTTATCATAAATAGTTATTTTATAACCATCTACACCATCAATCCAACTAATATCTTCATTATATTTAGCAATCACTATTTCCTTTGTCAATGTCATTTATTAGTTCCTCCCAAATGATATAGGCTTTCTTTAATTTCTTAAAGTATTCCACTTCATGGGTTGGTTCAGCGTCATAAAGCATTACATTAATAAACTCTTTACCCAATACATCTTCTCCTTTTTCTTTCTTTAAATTAGTCCAAGGATTAGATGCTCTATTATGGATTACCATTGGATAACCAGTTACATGAACCTTACCATCTAAGTCTGCAAGTAGCTTTGAATAGTAACCTGCCCAAATATCTCCACATCTATCAATAGGATATTTAGTACCCATCAAAGGGAAGTACATATACTTAGTCCAATGTGTTTTCCAAGCTAAGTTCATACCACACATTGAATATAAACATCCACGTGGTATTTGTCCATCATAAAAATCCTCACATTTAGCTACATTCAATCCTTCATAAGCTATTTGTTGTTTAGCTGAATAATCAGCAACGTTAACCCAAGTTCCATGAGCTACAACTACTTCATTGTCTCCTGAATGAATAGAACCTCTTGGTACTTCTCCATTCATTGTACTAAAATAAATTGGGTCAATATTTGAAGGTGTAAATAGCTTATTATAAAACTTCATAATATGTCCTTTATCTAATGGTTCTAAGTCATCATCCAAAGTTACAATGAATTCTGGTTTATTCTTATAAGCCATTAAGTAACCATAGTTTCTAACTCCATCTGTTTGTCTTGGGATTATCCAACTATTCTTTCCTAAGTCTTTATCTATATCTCTCCAATCATACAGTTCATAAGTATATTTATGAATTGTTGAGTGCATTTCTAAAAAATTACTCAGTTGTTTCTTCTTCCTATCTTCAATGATTATTAAATGGCAACCTTCAAATTCATATTGCCATTTAATTAAAAATTTTTTGAAGAATTCATTATCCCTAATTGTTGGAATAACTATATTAGGTCTTCCTTGTCCATCTTTATTTATCTTCCTAACCATTTTATATTTTCCTCCTTTAATGTCCAGTTGATAATATTCTTAATACTATCTTCTACTTTATGAGGTGGTTCCCAACCTGCTTCTTTAAGTCTTGTTCCATCCAAACCATATCTCATATCATGTCCAGGTCTGCTCTCATGGAAATTAATCATCTTATACTTCAATGGTTTATCCATAAACTTAGCAATCAATTGTGCTAACTCTAAGTTGTCAAACTCTTTCTCTCCAACAACATTATATCTACCCTCTGCTGCATTTTCTTGATTTAAGGTATCAGAAGTCTTCTCTAAGATAAACTTAATTGCATTGGCTATATTTCTTGCATGGATATAATGTCTCTTACCTGCTTGAGTAAGCTCTGGATTAGCATGTATTTGAACTTCTTCTCCATCCAATACTTTATTCATAACTAATGGAAAGTATTTTTCTGGATGTTGTCTTTCTCCTAAGATATTCATTGAGTTGCTAATCACAATTGGTACCTTGTATGTATTAGCATAAGCCATACAAATACATTCTGCTGCTGCTTTACTTGCAGAGTATGGATTACCTGGGTTGAATCTATCTCCTTCTTTATAGTTAACTCCTTCAGGTGCTGTACCATACACTTCATCTGTACTAAAATATAACATCTTCTTTAATGATTTAAGTTTTCTTGCATACTCTAATACCATTAAGGTTGATTGTACATTGTTCATTACAAATGGTACTGGGTCTTTAATTGAATTATCAACATGAGAACCTGCTGCAACATGAAGTATGTAATCCACATCTCCAATTTCTTTAATCAACCCATCTCCAAATGGAGTGTTCAAATCATGAGTAAATACAGTTACTCTATTACTATCAAATGCTTTAATGTCTCTTAATTTATCAAATCCATTCTTTGATGAGTAGTCTAATCTACCAATTCCCACAATATCCCAATCTGTATTCTTCAAGTACTCTTCTACAAAGTGGTGTCCTACAAATCCCGTAACTCCAGTCAATAATATTTTAGTCATTCTTTTTCACCTTCAATTAACAATTCAATATAATGAATTGCTTTTTTCAAATCTTCAATACCATTCTTATCTTTATATCTACAAATATATTTAATAACATTACCTTGTGCATAATCTAAATTATTTTTCAAGATAAATTCAATTGGTTGAATCTTCATATTCTTATAATGATTACCTCCAATTTGTGTATCTGTTGCTTTCATAATAATACCACCTCATAACCAGTTAAGTTCTTACTATCAAAGAATAATTTAACCCATCCAGTTTGCCATGATGGATTAGGTGCAAATTCTTGTTGAGTGAAATCTTGCATACAAGGTGTACTAATCCAAATCTTCATACCATTTCTATCTGTCTTACTATGGACTGTATGTCTATGTACATGACCACTAATTCCTGACATACCATTAACTTCTAATTCTTTATTTGCTGAATACTTAGTTGTATATCTTCCATGCGTAAACAACATATTTTTATGTGTCCAATCATAACAAAGATGTATGCCGTAATCTTTAACTCTTAATAAATTATCTAATTTTAATACATCTAAGCCATACAACTCGTGGTTTCTTTTAAGATCTTTTTGTACTCTTGTTTCGTGGTTTCCAATTAGATAG
>NZ_CALJLR010000025.1:0-12191 GCF_937982575.1 uncultured Arcobacter sp.
TTTAGTAGGTTTACAAATTCACTAGTTTATGATGGTGGAATTTGCAAGCGGCTCTAAAATAAAATCAATAAATTCTCAAACTAGAGAAGAAATATTTAAAACTATAAATAAATCAAACTTTTTAGATAAAATATCTAATGATATTCATAGCATAATATGTCTTCATAAAAATAAGTTTATTTATGTAGAAAAAAATATTATGAATGATACTTCTATAAATAAATTAACAGAAAGAACGAAAATGCCACTTCTTCTTCATGTATCTTAAGCAGAAGTTAGAAACAAAATAAACTGACTAATTCTAAAAAATGAAATAATAAATACAAGGTAGTACAAGTCTCCACCTTGTTTTTTTTGATTGTAATTTTTTTCTGAATAATCACTTTATTTTTTAAATTGTTGATTATGAATGAAAATGTATTAAGTGACATTACTAGAAATTTGTTAGGTGCTTGATATTTGGATGTTAAATTTTTAGTAGATTTATTAGATGAGCATAATATTAATTTTGATGATATTATGGACTCAATAGAATGTAATTTCTGAAAAGATATTAAGTTAGAAATTAATCTTATTATCTATGAAGTTTTATCTACTATCGCTTACAGATTTATAGCTGATAACTCTTCCCTGTTTGAAAATGAAACTGATGAGTTTGAAATCTATACAAACTATATGGATAGTCATATATATTTTACATCCGAAAAAGCTCAAAGTGAGTTTGAGAAGTTTTAGTAAAACTTCTCTCTTTTTTATTTTTTTATTTTCTCAAATTTTTTCTTGCAATTTAACGTTTTATTAATACTCTTCTTTTACAATCACGCAACTTTTGTGCAGGGCAAAAAAGTTGACAATATATATCTTATTTTATGGCTAATTTAAGCCAAAAAGTAAGGTCTTTTTTTTGACAAAAATTAAATAAATATGTTTTAATTAATATCGGTTGCAACCAAACTTATATTTTTAAAATTGAAATATTATGAAATTATTTAATACTCTCCTTGAAATTAAAAAAGGTAAAAAAGATTTACCTCTAAGTGCTATATTTATTGAAAATGCACTTTATTGATGAGAATGAGCATATTTTATCTATCACTATGACACTATAAATAATATCTTTTATATTAATGATCTAAATTACCCATGAACTAAAAATAGAACGAGTGCTATTAATATAATAGAGCAGATTGTTACTAAGGCTTATAAACAAGAGATGAACTCTTTAAGTGATATTATGAGGATTATTCAAATAAACAATAAACCTAAAATTTATTGTTTTTATAGACAGACATCATGATTAATTATTATGGATAAAATTAATCTGAAAACTATCAGATGAAAAAATGAAGAGATTATAGGATTTAAAAATCCTACTTGGGATGTACATGATAGCAACTATGTAAAAGTACATAAATTAAAAAAGAATCTGTTAGACTTATATTCAAAGAAAAATATATAAGGCTTACTATGTTTTTAAATAATTCAGACAATGACTCCTATGGAGATTTAAGAAGAAGAGAGGAATACGAACGACAACAACAAGCAAATTTTGCTAGAGGATTGGGAAACTTTTTATACAGATATATTGTACTGAGCTTTCGCACCTAATTTTATAGTGTTACATTCGGTAGTAGCGGTATTCTCTCAGCATTTGTCATATCTATTGACATGTATTTTTCAGTTTTTTTAAGCCCCTATTTATGGGGATTTAGAATAGTCAATAACTAGTGTCAAGTACCATGGAGTATTTTATTACTATGCCCTACTTACAGTTGTTTTAGAAAGCATATCGATTAAAATTAGGTGCGAAAGCTCAGTATTGTATATTCTATGATATGGCTTTTCTCATCTGTATTATTTTCAATGTTACTAAATTTTATATTAGGATGGAATCAAGGTATTACAACAATAATTGGGATGGTAGCTGGACTCTTTTTATTTAAAATATCTTACATAAAAATCAATCCAATAAAAAGTTTGATAACTATAGGATTTGTATTTGGTTTATTCCTTGTGGCTTTTTCTTAAGAACTCTTAAGAACAATATATATCCTTGAAAAGGATATAGCAAGTTTGCACATTTTCTAGAATTCTTGAGAATTCATCGAAAAAGTGCGAAACTTGTTTAGGGAAATTAGGACTTTGTCCTATCCCTAAAAACCCTTAAGTATTCGTTTTAGTTGATAAATTCTAAATTGAAGAATCTTCTTTTAGTGATGTTTTTATTTAAAATAGTCTTTAAGTCAAAAGAATCATACTTATTAGAATATATTTCCGATAATAGTGCAATATTTCCTCTTGGGTATATTTCAATATTATAATCTAAAATTTCTGTTAGATAAATTGATACAGACATTTCTTCTATTAAATATAGATTGTTATTATATAAGTTGTAGTTATTAATTGGTAAGGAGTTTTTAGTTAAATGTGAATGACTTAATTTATTTAAGTCATTTAAAAAAGACATACTGATTTCACTTAATTTAATAAGATTAGTCATTATATATTGAACTTCATATTGATTTACTAAATTATCCCATCTTTCCAGTTTAATATCTTGAATATTGTAGTTTTTTTGTACAATCTTTTTAATATGATTAAAATATTGATTTCCTATTTCATTGGCTTTTATTGATGCTGTTTCTTCATTTAGGTTGTTGTCTTTGGAAATATAATTATATCTATTTAATGAGTCTGCAACAACTATTATCATAGATGAACCTAGTTGTGTACAATATGAAATTGTTTTTTCAATTGTTTTTTTAGAAAAATAATGATTTGTAATACTAATTGGAAAAAAAACTTTATTATTCATAGTAATGGATGTTTAGTTAAATAAACTATTTTATAATTTTTTATGTTTTCGTTATGTTGATACAAAAGTGTTGAATTTTCCATATTTTTTATATAACTGGTAATAGTTACTCCTAATATAATATAGAAAACTGAGAGAGTTCCAAGAATATCTACTTCAGAAATACTGATTGACTGAAAGACAATTCCTGCAATCGCTAAAAGGGTAAAAATAAAAATAGCAATTAAGGATTTTATAATAAATAAGTCAACAAAATAAGATTGGAATAGCTCAGAATTACCATATTTTAACTTATAAATAGGGTAAACAATCTTTTGATCATTATCACAACCTTTTTCATGGTCTAGTTTAATCAATACTAATGCTTTGTCAATTTTAGAAATTACACTACTAAGTGAAAATATTTCTTTTACAAAGAATAAAGTTGCACCACCAAATAATGTGGTAAGAATTAGTTTTGTCATTACAGGATTTAATGCTATTTCATTCATTTATTTTTCCATAAAAGTAATGAGATTAATGTCATAAATAATACTGAAACTGGTATTCCTAATTGTGAAATCCATAGCTTTGAAACATGCATTCCATAAAATGAGATTGTCCATAGTAAAACAATAGATACAACTAAACCTATTGCTAAAATTTTTGATTCTATTATTGAGAGATTTATATTTCTATTTGAAAGCATTACGAGAGGTGGACCTAAAAGTACTATTTGCCCCAAAATTGTAAAAATAATTGATAGTAAATCTATACCCACAGTATAATTTACTAAAAAATATAATATGATAACTAATATTAAAGTAAAAAAGATAGATAAGAAGATAGAAATCTTATTATCAAATAGGGTGTGTGTTTTTTTACTATTAAATAATAAATATATAATAGTAATTAAACTTGTATCAACTGTTGATAATAATGCTGATAACATGCCTATGAAAATTAAAGGAAAAATTATATATGCTCCGATAGAACTTGTTTTAATAAGCATATTAAAAACATCTTCTACATTTTCTAGTTTATAACCCAAAGAATATATTGATATACCTATGAAAATTAATAACCCCCATAGAATAAAAACTACTTTGATTGACTTGTTGATACCAAAACTTACATCATCTTTTGACTTGGATATGGAAAATCTATGCCACATGCTCAATTGAGAAATTGGTAAAAATATATTTAAAATAAGTACATTTAATAAAAAAACTATTAATTCTAGTAATGTTATTGGTATATTAGTAATTGTAAAAATTGATGATATCTTGTCAGGATTAGAACTAAAAATTAATATTAAATAAACAAAAAAACCACCAACACTTGATAATATTAATTTATTTTGCCATGAATCTGAATCTATAACCGCTTTATATCCACCGAGATAAACATATAAGGCAGTAATACTTAAAATAATGATTATAAAAATTGTTTTAATGTTTACATTATCATTTATGAAATGATTAAGTATTTGTAAGCCCAGTATCACTTCAACTAAGATAATTGCTAAAAATCCAAAAAAAGTAATAATTTCTGTTACATAAACTAATAGTTGAAAATTTGTTTTTTTAGAAATAAAGTCACTTATTGAACCTATCTCATTCAAATTAGTATTAAGTGACACCTTTTTAAATACAGTATTGGAAATTAATAAACCAAAAGCATAAGTCATGGGAGCAAATAAAAGCCACCAACCATAAATAGGAGCAGTAATTATAAAGAAAATAAAGACAGTTGATAAAGAAGTGCCAGAAGCAACAGTTGTAGATGAAAATTTATTTGATGAAATTGACTGAGAAGAAAATAAAAAGTCTTTAATATTTTGATGATGTTTATTTTTTATAGCATTAAGTAAAAATAAAAATATAGTAAACATACCTAACATCATTGCAGAACTATTTGGTTCCATAAAAGTACCTTAATAAAAAAAATGAAAATAGATTATACCATATTTAAATTATTACAAATTAGTAGTTACCTCTCCCTACTAAAGTCTTCCCTGACTGCCTCTTGCCCCCGTTCCATAAAATATAAAATCGTTGATGTAAGAGTTGGACGGTTAAGAGTGCTTTGCATTTTTAGCAAATAATCATATTCATCCTGCGTTAGTGAGAGCATAACTTTTTTATCTCTTTTTTGCTCATTATCAAGTTTTGGTCTTCCGACACTTCTATTTTTTCTATCTTCTGTACTCATTAATTTTCCTTTATACATAATTATATATTACTAAGTATAAATTATTTATTAATAACTATTAAGTAGTCAAATCTACTAAAATCTATTTTTCACTATGTTTTTATAATTAATACTTAGTATTTATTATATTTTTCTAAGTTTTAATACTTTATACTTACCATATATCAGTTAAGGAGTCTATCATGAGTAGCGAAGAAAAAGTCATATTTGAAGCTTTATATGCAAAGCATAAAAAAATAGCCATCTCAAAAAAAGAGATGTCACGAGAAACAGGTTTGAGTATCTCTACACTTGATAGACTCAGACGAGCAGGACAAGGATGTGGCTATATTCAACAAGGTCAAGGAGATGTGGCTTATCCATTGTTAGAGTTAGCAAAATACTATACTCAAACAATTCAAACTTTATAATATAAAGTAAAACCCATGAGTAAAACAAACTATCAAAAAGAGTACAAGAAGAGTTACAAACAGAAAAATAAAATTGTAACTTTTCCTCTAAGTATCGCTTTTTATGATGAACTAAAAAAAAGAGCAATCTACTTAGATTTAAAAACGAACTCTTATGCTAAAAATATCATCACTACTTTTTTAAATAATTCTACTCCTAAGATTTTAACCTACGAACAAAAAGAGTTTATTAATGAGTATATCCGCATATCAAGAGGGATAGCGAATAATATCAATCAGATAGCTCATAAAACAAATCTAAATGAAACGATTGATATAAATATTCTCATTAATGCACTTAGAATTTATGAAGAAGAGTTTAAAAAGTTTATAACCAAAGCATAAACTATGATAATCAAATCTATGAGCAGAAAAAGCAAATCTTTTTCACAACTCTATGACTACCTTACCCGTGATAAATCCTCTCATACTTTTTCAAGAAACACTTACTCAAATTCTAAAAATAAAAAAGAATTCGTGAATGAATTTTATGAAAATTCTAGACACTTAAGAGAAGCTAGAGGCAAGGTGTTTATGTATCATGAAGTTTTATCACTTGAAGCCAATGAATTGTCTTTGGAGAGACAAAAAGAGATACTTCTTGATATGGCAGAAAAATATCTTTTGCAAAGAGCAGAACATCATCTTAGTTTTGGAGTGATTCATGAAGAGAAAAACAATATGCACTTACATTTGATGATAAGTGCCAATAAGATAGAAGGAGAAAAAAGAGTTAGACTCTCAAAGAAAGAGTTCTCTCAAATTCAACAGAGATTAGAGAACTATAAAAACCAAAAGTACAAAGAGCTAAATCAATCTTCTCTCTATCAAGATAAAAAAGACCTTTCAAAAGAAAAACAAAACGAACAAGAGTTAAAAAATAGAGGTGCAAGAAGCGTTAAGGATGAAATAAAAGAAAATCTAAGAGCTACTTTTAGCAAAGCAACTTCAAGTACATATATAGAAAATCACTTAAAAACTTTAGGCTATGAAATTTATACTAGAGGAAAAACTCAAGGTGTCAGATATAAAAATAAGAACTATAGATTTAAGACTTTGGGGCTTGAGTCAGAGTATCAACAGTTAGTTAAAAAATTAGAGAGAATACAAGAGAGAGAAATCAGACGGCAAAAAGTAAAAGAAGAGAGAAGCTACTCAAGAGAGAGATGAAAATCTTCTAAACAAGGGTATAAAAGATTTTAGATACAATAAAAAACTTTTTTGCACTTAGGTTATTTGATGGAACTTTTAGCACTTATTCTTATTTTAATAATTATCCTACCTCTAATGAACAAACAATTTAGAAAATTTGGAATACAGTTTTTAAATCCTCTTTCATGGCTTTTCTCATTTCTCTCACAACCACCGATTAAAAGCGATGGTATGATGAGTAAACAAGATGAGATAAAAACCTTTTCAAGGTTTAATGACGGACTTTTAGTTGATGGAAAAAATAAAAGGCTATCTTCAAAAGAGAGCTTTAACCACCTTGCACTTTTTAGTAGAACTGGTGGAGGTAAAACAACTTCTTATGTACTGCCAAATATATATAAACTCGCTTCAGGGAACTGCTCTATGGTAATTACAGATTTAAGTGGAGAAATATACGATAAAACAAGTGCTTATTTACATAATCAAGGTTTTAAAATATATGTACTTGATCCAAAGAATTTGGATGAGTCCATAAGATACAATCCACTAGAGTATGCAAAAGACTCTATGAGTATTGATATGGTTAGTGAAATACTTATAGCTTCATCAGGTTTAAAAGGAACAAAAGCAGAGGATAAAATTTGGAGTGACGGAGCGAAGAACTTTATATCTATTCTCATCAAAGTTCTAAATGAAACTCATGATAAGAGATATATGAACTTAGCGAATGTTAGATATATGCTTAACAACTTTGGAAAAGTCGGAGAACCTCTTGATGAGTTTATAAAAAGATATGCAGATGATAAAACATTTTCAGAATATAAAGGTTTTATAAGCGGTAATGAAAAGACTATACAGAGTTTTATATCAACTGCGAGTGTCGCACTAAGCCCTATAGGTATAAATGACAATTTAGAAAAATTGACATACTCACACTCTATAGATTTTAAAAAATTCAGAGAAGAAAAATCGGTAGTTTTTATAAAAATAGAGCAACAATATCAAGAGCAATATAGCTTCTTGTTAAATCTCTTTTACGCACAACTTTTTAATGTGATGATGGATAAGCTGCCAAGTGCAAAAGATTTGCACTTGTACTGCTTACTTGATGAGTTTGGAAATATGAATATACCGAGATTTTCATCTATTATTACAACGATTAGAAAGTACAATGTATCTATCTCTATCATCTTGCAAAACATCAACCAGTTAATCAAACAGTATTCTCAAAATGAAGCTAAAACCATCTTAGACGGTGGTATTGCTTCTAAACTTATATACAGCGGTGCTGATTTGGACTTAGCAAGTGATTTAGAAAAGATGTTTGGACATAAAGAAACTCTTAAAAAACAAGCTGATGGAACTAATTATTATGACAAAGAAAGCGTCATGAATATTAGTGAGATAAGGACTATGAAAGATAATGAGGCATTGTTTGTATATGCCAATAAAAAGCCTTTAAAGATGAGCGTAAGACCTTATTATAAAGATATGATGTATAACAGTTTTTCTAAGATGAAGCCTTATACGATTAACGGTATTAATCGTTATGATAGTGTTCAGTATGTTGATTTAGAGAATGTGGAGTGGTAGATGAATAAAAAAGTTTATATAGACCAAAATATTTATGAAGATATTTTGCAACAACGAGATAAAAAGATAGTCTCAGTTATTCAAGAGAATTATTACAATTATGATTTTTTTTATAGTCCTGCACATATTGAAGAAGTTACTGCAAGTCAAAGAAATGAAAAAGATGCTAGTTTAGCTACAAGAAGAATTAATGAAAAATTAAATAATATTAGATTAATAACTCAAAATAATGAATTTTTGCCTTCCCTTGATGGGGCAATAATAAATAGTAGAGAAGAACCATATGAATGTATGGAGAGAGTAATGATAGATTATGAAAACACTACTTTACTAGCTGAAAAGATAGATAATGAATTTCTATCTCGTCAAAAAGAACAGTTTGTTTGTCAGTTATGTAATAAAACAATAGAATCTTATCATGATTTTCGGATAAGAAAAGGGATAGACAAACAAAATTTAAAACATATAAATGATGTTAATCCTGACAAGTTATTTGAGCAAGAAAAAGTTATAGCAAGTTTAAATGAAGCAAGTGCAATACTTCATTTCGATGTAACCAAATGCAAGAAATGGAATGAAATTAAGTATATTCATAAAGATATTGAGTTTACTATTCAAAAACTATATGAAGTTCTAGAGGTTCTTGGATATAAAATTGAAAAAATAGCTAAAAGTAGAATGCATGATATAACCCATACTATATATGCGACAGCCTCAGATATTTTTGTTGTTGAAGACAAAAAACTTTATTGTAAAGCTAAAGCAATTTATTCATATTTAGAAATTCCAACAAAAGTTTTTTGTAAACAGGAGTTTATAGATTATTTAAATAATAAGGAGCAATGAGGTGGAACAAACTTTTTTGCAACAATTATTAAATGAAGCCTCAAATATGGACTTACCAAATTTTATATTGGTATCGCTTCTCTTTTATGTACCATTTCACTTTTCAAAAAAAGCAGAGACTCTGTTTTTTCATCTTCTGTACTCATTTTTTGGTATATATATGCTTTTTACTATGGAAGACACAAGAATAATATATGATTTAAAAATGCTTGTAGGTTTAGGGCTTTTAATACCGCAAATAAGATTCATTATACAGTTTACAAAAGATACAATTCAAACAGTAAAAATGATGACTGCAAACACTTACTATTTTTTCGTAACTATTTATTACAAGATAATAAGGTTTATAAATTGGGTTAAATCTACCTATAGTATGCTAAAGACTTTTTTTACTACTTTCAGTTTTCAAAAAGAGGACTATCTCAAGCAGGAGCAAAGTTCACAAAGAGATTATAATTACGAGCAAAAACATCAAAAGTTTTATGAAGAGCCAAAGCAAGAAGAACAAAAAAGTTATACAAAACACGAAGAGCCAAAGCATGAAACTAAACAAGAACATGGGGAATTTAAAAGATTTTATAGCGAAAGTGCTTATACTGTTTTAGGTGTGAATGCTGAGGATGATTACAAGACTATAAAAAAAGTATATAGAAAACTTGTTAGAGAATATCATCCTGACTTAAACCCTGACAATATTAAGCTATATACTGAGATTACACAAAACATTAATAACGCTTGGGAAAAAGTTGAAAGATGGAAGAAGTAATATAAAAATCAGAGCCACTATCTCTGATTGCTATCGTAGAGTCTTGGTCTCTACTCTTAACTATAAAGTATAGTCGTTCCCACTCCTCTAACATTTACACGGTGGAAAATTAATAAAATAATTTTTTAATTTTATGCAAATAAACGAGATTAAATCTCTAATTCCCTCTTGTTATACAGAGGAAGAAAAAAAACAGATTATTAAATTACTAATTGAGTTAGCAGATATATATCTTGAAAGTGAAAATCTAAAATAAGTTTTGTATATTTCAAAATTGATATTCTATAGTTTTTTATTATAGTCAAAATATACATTATATTTTAAAAAATATTTATGATTTTAAAATGACTAATCTATTGTAGAGTTTCTTCTGCAAAACAAGTAAAAGAGTGAAATGGGCTATCTTCTCAAGAAAAGAGATGTAGAGATTATGCAAATAATACTCTTTGAATTGAAATAGAAAAAGTTTTTAATGAAGAGTGAATAAGTTGATGAATCTTTGAGAGAAAATCAATTTTAGAGCTGTTTAAGTACATTGATGAGAATAAAAATTCAAGCTACACAGTAATATTTGAAGATTTAAACAGATTATCAAGAGACATACAAGTTCACTCACTCTTAAAAGCAGAATTCAAAAAAAGATGAGTTGAGTTAGCTTCTCCAAATTTTCAGTTTGAGGAATCTCCTGAATGAACTTTTAGAGAGAATATGAGTGTATCGATGGCTCAATATGAAAAAGATAAAAACAAGCAAAGAGTTAATGATAGAATGAGAGCAAGATTAGAGCAGGGATTTTGGTGCTTTAAAGTGCCGATTTGATATACATTTTCTACAAATTCAAAAGGATGAAAAGAGATATTATTAGATGAAAATAATTATAAAACAGTTAAATCAGGATTAGAAAAATTTGCAAATGATGAGTTGGAAACTATTAATGATGTTGCAAGGTATTTTCATGCAAAAGGATTAAGCGTTGGAACTGTAAAAAATGGTAAGGTTTATAATGCAAACTTAGTTTCAAGGATGTTAAAAAACATCTTATATACTTGATACCTTGAGTTTCCAAAGTGGTCTATATTAAGGAGAAAAGCTCATCATAAAGCTTTAATATCTTTAGCGACTTTTCACAAAATAGAAAAAAAGTTAAGCAGTACCACTCAAAATATTGTAGTTCAAAGAATGCAAGAAAATTTAAATAGAGTTGATAAATCAAGTGACTTCCCTTTAAGATGATTTTTGTTTTGTGAGGAATCTAAACAGATGATTAGTTGAGCTTGGAGTCAATGAAAAAATAAAAGTTTTCCTTACTACACATATCCAAGAAAATCCTCTATGCACTGAAAATCAATAAATAGAAATGCTTTACATGAGCAATTTGAAGAACTTCTAAAGTCTATACAACCTAAAGAAGATTTGATAGTAGCTTTTGAAAAAATTGTCAAAGAAGTTTATGAAGAAAGAAGAAGCGATGATATTGAGTATAAGAAAAATCTTCAATCAGAAATAAATCAAATTGATTGAAAGATTACAAAATATATTAACAGAATATGAAAAACTGAAAGTGAAGCTTTAGTATCAAGTTATGAAAAACAAATAGAAAATTTGGAGGTAGAAAAACTAAAAATTTCTAACAATTTACAAAAAGAGCTTAAAGATGTTTGAACACCTTTAAAAAATAGAATGAAACTTGTTAGAAATGCCCTTGATATATGGAAAAGTAGCAGTTTAGAAAATAAAAAAGCACTCATAAAAAATATATTCCCTGAGTGAATTCCTATAAACGAAAAAAAGCAGGTGTGAACACCTACTTTTTCCCTTGTTTATCAGGCTTTTTCGCTATGAAAAAGTTCAAATTGCTTAATGGTGGACTTTATTCGTGAAAATCTGAATAATTTGTTAAAGTAAAAATATATAAACTATAAATATCTAGTATAAAATATTTCTTTATGTTAAAATATAAAAATCTTAAGAAAGGGAGGTAAAACTGTGAAAAGATATACTTTAAAACAAAATCATACTGCCCAATATCATTTATTTGAAGCCACTTTAAATGTTGATGGTAGTTGTACTAGTGCGAGTAAATCAATGTGTAAGAAAATGGATTATATTTCTGAGTCTAAGTTTGCATGTAAAGATGAAAATAGCACTTTTTTAGAATGTGCTAAACTTAAACGACAAGTTTGTGGTAATTGTATGCAAGAATTATATGGAGATGATGAATAATAATTGTGAATATCTAATGTCATTGATATTTGAAGCTAATATTTCCAGCAATTAGCTCGAAGAATGTAAATGTAAGAATTAATCAAACTTCTTATAAAAAGGGATCGTTCATAATTCCGTGTCAATCGGGTAAAATTATATTTACTCAAGGAAT
>NZ_CALJLR010000026.1:0-6861 GCF_937982575.1 uncultured Arcobacter sp.
GACAACGAGCAAATACTTAAACATTATTTAAAGTATTGTGCTAAAATGGAGAGATAATTAACTAAAAGATGGATTAAACAATCTAAAGATTGATTTA
Source organism: uncultured Arcobacter sp. (assembly GCF_937982575.1). Taxonomy (NCBI): domain Bacteria; kingdom Pseudomonadati; phylum Campylobacterota; class Epsilonproteobacteria; order Campylobacterales; family Arcobacteraceae; genus Arcobacter; species uncultured Arcobacter sp. The sequence goes on from NZ_CALJLR010000026.1 coordinate 98, forward strand.
ATTGGAGGAAAGAAAATGAATAGAAAAGAAAATAAATGGGAAAAAGTAAAAGATATGGATGGATTAAATAGGAAGCAGTGGGGATACCATAGAACTAAAGAGTATCAGGAGTTGATACAAGTAGCAGAAAATCTAAAACTCGGTGAGATTATTTGTTTAGACATATCCCACGTTGAAGAAGAAGCAGATAGATACCATTTAAGGAGAAAATATTATGCTATGAAGCCAAATATAAATAAATTATTAGATATGAAATTTAGGGTGAATACAAGAGATACTAAAATCTATTTTACAAGAATAGAATAGACGAAGAAATGTGAAGGATGTATAAATAATGAGGTGGAAGAATGAAATACTATGTAGATTTAGTTAGACACACAATATTAGACAGAAGAGAAGTTGAAGCAGAGAATAAAAAAGAAGCAGAAGAAAAAGCCATGAATACTTTTCATAAGTTTGATTTAGATACTTATGATGAAGTATGGGTTGAAGAAGTTAAGGAGGTAGAAGAATGAAAGCAATGGACACACTATTAAGGATATTAAATACTCAAGAAACAGCATTAAAAGAATTAGCTAAAGATGTACAACAACTTAAAGCTAAAGTATACGAACTGAGGTGTAAAGAATGATAGAAAAATTTAGAAATGATTTGGTAAAATTCCTTGATAAATGGGGATTAAAGGAGTATGTAACAGAAGACTATGACCCATTATATTTAATTGTGGGAAATGATAGTGTTAAAGTAGAAGTAAAAATAGGGTTAGGTGGTTATTAATGGTAGACTGCAGTGATGTGTATGGATTAGGATTGAGGAGAACAACTATCCCATCTCGTGAGTTATCCGAGTGGGTTAAAAAGAAAGGAGACAAAGAAGGTGAAGTATTTAAACATCTTAACAATAGTAAAGTAGGTATCTGCGTTACTAAGTTACACTTGTGAGGTAAATAAAATGAATGGAAATGATATGTTAGAATTTGAAGAGCAAAACATTGAGTATTTAAGTCAAACATTTGTGAACAAATATAAAGGTTTATGGATGGAGTTTATGGATGAGAAGTTAATTGAGTTAACTCAAGAGTTTATCCATGATAGACACGCAGAGAAGTGGGCAGAACACGTTGACGAAGAATACAACAATAATCAAATTGGAACAGCAGAGATGTATTACGAATGAAACAACTAAGAAAGAGATGGTGCAGGAGATGTGAAAACTCTTTTATATCTTTAGGAAATAATACAAAGGTTTGTAAGAGTTGTGATAGGAGAGGTAAACATAACAATTACAATGGTGGTAGAAAATCTATATTGGAACGTATATGTTAGAATATATATGTTCTAATATATATAAACAATATCCATAAAGCTTATTAAGGAGAAAGTATACCCTAAAGGTCTTTTAAACATCTTTAAACATCTCAAAACTTATACAATTCATCTTTGATTATGAGTTGTAAAACAAAGTAAGACTATAAAATGAAGTATAACAAAGAAGCATCGGTTAAAGGTTTTAATGATAGAATGGGTAATTATAATTATAGAAAGTATATATTCCAAACTATAAAAAACAAAACCACAAAGCTTAAATATGAGAAGGAATACCCTATCTCAAAGGAGGATAAAAAAATGGCATTGCAAAGCATGACAAATCTAAACGACAAAAAACAACTAATGATTGTTAAGCAATCTTGTTTAAATAGAGCTGTTGAATGGTCAGAGTTAGTTGACAACAAAGATACAGACGTATTACTTACTTATGCAGATAAGTTTGTTGAGTGGGTAATGAAAGAATAAAATGGAATACAAATACCAATTTGGAATTGGAACTCCTGCAACTAAGGGAGGAATCACAGTCAGAACAAACGACAAAGAAGAAATTGAAGAGATGATAAAGTTAGCAAAAGCTTTATATCAGAGATATGTAGAATTTGACAAAATAAAGAAAGCAGTACAACAATGAGGTGGTATTAATGCCAATAGAAATAAAAGAAGAAAATAAAGAAAAAGACGGAAAAACCTTTACAAGTTTAATGGCTAAGATTAACACAAAGGTCATGGATGTTGGAGAGAAACTTACGTTCACTCCGAAAGGTTTTGTATCAGAAGGTACAACAAAGTATGGTAAGTGGTACTTGATGGTAGTAGAGATAGATGGGAAAGAAGTGAAGACTTTCCAAAGCGAAGGAAGTCCATTCTTAAGGATTTGTAAGGTAAATGAAGGAACACCAGTAACAATAGAGAAAGTAATGAAAGAGAATAAGAGTACTGGAAACCCTTACTATACTTTGGAAGTATTAGAAGGAAATAAACCAAAACCTAAAGGAGATGGTTTATCAAGTGTATTGAAGAGTTTTAGTGAAATTGAAGACGAAGAAGATAATTCTTCTTCATCTTCTTCTTCAAAACGTGTTAAGTGTCCAAAAGAGTATAAAGACGGAAAGGTATATTATGAGGATGAGTTAGTAGACTTCTTATTAGACCAAGGAGCATATAACGATTACAATCAATGGTTTACATTATTCAATGATAATGGAGTAGATGAAAAGAGAATTGAGGTGCTATTCAATGAAAGAACCAAACAATAAAAATGTAGTTAATAGTTTATTTACAATGGCAATGATGGTCTGGGTGATTTATTTAATTATATTAGGATTTATATATATTGTTAGATTATTTTAAATTTATGTGACAAGGTAAAAGGTCATTCCTTTTTGGTAAAACATGAACCAGTTGGATGGAGGTTGGAAACAGACCAAAATCCACATGGGCGATGCTAGGAGTTTCCTGCCTTGATGTCACATAAAAGAGGAAAATAAAATGTTAAAACTAGAGGGGAAGAAGGTAATTGGTACTCGTAAGGTTGGAGTTCAATCAGTATTTGAATATAAAGTATATTCTGATGGAACATCAAGTCCACCTATTTGTGTATCTACATTCTCATTTAAACCAGAGGATAGAAAAACTAAGTTTAAGAAAACAAAGAAGAAGAAAGTATCATTAGAAATTGGAGAGGCTGAGGAATTATGAATACTGATAGATGGAGATATGAATGTGTTGACACATTCTTTGATAGGTACTACGATAGACTTTTAACAGAGAATATGATTACAGGAGATGAGATGTATATCAAAGAATATGTTGATTCTAACGGAGAAAAACAAGAAATAACGATGTTTTTCTATCCTTTAAAGAAGGGTAAAGTTATTTATCTTATCCCATCTAAATTTATCAATAAGTTACCTCTGATGGTTGAGAAGTATGAGCAGGTATCATTTAGAAATAAAGGGTATAGATTACCTAAAATCAATGAAGATACTGGTAAGGTTGCTTTAAGACCAATGAGAATTAAACCAGAGAAGCAGATGTCATTTAGAGATTTAGTAGATAGCTTTGCAGAGGCAAGACATGAGAATCCAATTCATAATACATTGTGGAAACTTATTGTTCTAACTTCAATAATGGATAGAATAAATGTTAGAGTTGCAACACCTCCAGAATTTGGAAAGGATAGTAAGGTTAACCTTATTAATTCTCTTGTTGGTAATGTTGGTATGATTAGTAATCCAACCATTGCAAAATTAGAATACTTGTTATTTAATAAATTAATCTTTCTAAATGAAGTGTCTGGTATTGGTTCAACAAGTAAAGATGATGTTGAACAATTCTTATTGGCAACAGCAGATTTTAACAATAAGTATGTTAAGAGAAGTAGAGCATCAAAGGGAAGTAAAGAAGATTACAATATCAGTAAATTATCAGTAGTTATTGCATATAACGATATTGAACAATACAAAAATCAAGATAAGTATTTTGATGTGTTATGGACAAATGCAGGAGCAGTTAACAATCGTATTCTACCATTCTTGTTTAATGGTAAACTTAAAACAGATTACAATGCAGTTGTTGATATAAATGAAATAGTATCTGAGAATTGGGATTTCTATTTGAGATTCTTAAGAACATTATTACATTATCAAGAAAATCCAAACGATGACACCAAGAATTATAAATTACAATCTGAATTGGATATGTCTGGAAATGGAAGATGGGAAAAGAATATCAATACCATTAAAAAATGGGTTAGTAAGTATGCAAGAGATGAAGGAGAGTATAATGACTTAATTAATAAACTTTACGATGCTCACTTAGAGTATTTGAAGATGGTAGGGGTAAAAACCTCTCCTCTCCCTACCAATCTTCAACCTTTAGAATCTGATGAAACTATTGAAGAAGAAGTTAAAGAAGACCCTTCTGAGATAGTTATCAAATATCTAAAGAAGTTTGATAGAGATGGAAAGGGAATAGATATTAATATATTATTAAGAGCAACACAAACAGAAGAAGATACAATAAATAAAATGAAATTATATGGTCAGATAATGGAAATCAAGAATGGAGTTGTGACATTATTATGAATTACGACAATAGATTAACAGCTGTTAAATTAAAAAGAACAAATATAAAAGACAAATTAAAAACCACAAAGTTTATATATTACTTCGGATGGATAATATTAATTATATTATTATGGAGGGTACTATGAGAATAATGAAATTATGTATGGGAGAGGATGGTCAAGCAGACTTCACTAAAAGCTGGACATCATCAAGACAGTATGGAGATAGTACAGTTGAACAGATTAATGATGCTAATCTGAGGGAGTTGTACGATGATGAAATAATATTAGATTCTGAATCTAAGTTACATGCTCATAAGGTTAGAAAACAACTCATTAAAAATAATGTTCCTTATAAAAGGTATGATACTGGTAGTAGAGGAGAACATTTTCACATTAGAGTAAATGAGTTGCAAAAAGAGAATCCAAGAATAAGAATTCAGTATAGAGCAGAATTTATTAAAAAGTATGATTGTGATTTAGCCAAGAAGAATGGTTTTATTGCAATGGAAGATAGACCTCATTTAAAGACAGGTAAACATAAAAGATTAATTGAAATTAGAGAAGGTAAACTTGAGTTAGACCAAAAATTGTTAAGTAAAATACAAACTATATACTCCAAACTATATAATAAAAATACACAAAGCTTAAATAGTAGTTCTGATACCTCATCACTTAAGCAAAAAATTAAACCGTCAGACATACTATCTAAATGGGGTATTGATATTACCAAAACAAGAACAGATACTCCATTTGGTGTGTCTAAAAGTAAAGCATGTCTTGCATATAATGATAAAAAAGGTGTGTTTTATGATTTTAATCAAGACAGAGGTGGAGATATATTCACAATGGTTCAAATGAAGCATGGTTGTAGTTTCTTAGAGGCAAAGGAGATGTTAGAAAATGGCAAGTATTAAAAAATCAATTGAACAGCAAATAGATGAAGAATATAAAGAATTATTAGATATTAATAAAATATTCCAAAATAAATCTGATGCCCTAAATAGTTTAATGGCTAAATATTATGAAGGCAAGAATAAATGATATACAGAAAAGGTAGGATTTACAAAGATGTTACCGAAGAGATGACATCTAAATGCAAGTATGGTAAATACTTTAATAAAGCATTATGTAAATGTTGTTACCAGAGGACTTGTGAAAATGATAGCCGATAAATATCAATTAAGAGCATTTTTATACTTAATAAACAATTCAAGTAAAGATGAATTGGAAACAATGCTTTATATGATAGAAGGATTAAAGGGGATGAAGTATGGGAATTAATGGAATTGATAAAAGAAAAGCAATTGCAAGAGATTACTTTGGAGATAAAGATGTTTCTGAGATTGCAGATGAATTTATATCCCCTTGGTTTCATGCACCAACCAATGTTGAAGATTATATTGGTTTTGTTTATGTTATTACAAATAGAATAGATGGTAAGAAGTATATTGGACAGAAAAAATTCTGGTTCAAGAAAACACTTCCTCCATTAAAGGGAAAGAAGAGAAAAAGACATATTAAATATGAATCTGATTGGAAGAATTATTGGGGAAGTAATGATGAACTCAAGAAAGATGTTGAGAGATTGGGTAAACAAAACTTTGCAAGACATATAATAAGATTGTGTAAGAATAAAACAGAAATGAATTATTATGAAACAAAAGAACAATTTGACAAAGAAGTATTATTTAAAGATAAATATTATAACAATATGATTAATTGTAGAATAAATGGAAGAGGTTTGAAAAGATGAAGAAGTTTAAATACATAAAGGAAATGATGAAGTTATGGGAAGTTGTAAGAAAACCATTACAACTTGAATATCATCAATTAGGTATTAAAGAAACCGTAAAAAAATTAGATGGAAATAGTCTTGCCGAAGTAGAAGTTAATCCTTATGAAAAAGAATTTAAAATACAATTTGGAGAAGAATGTAATGATTTTTCTTTGGAAAGAATGAATAACATATTTATCCATGAATTAATGCATGGTTTACACCATATGTATAAGAAAGAAGCAAGTAATTGTGATAGTGCAGAAAGTTATGAATACTTTGAAGAGCAATTCATAAATCACATAACAAGAATAATAGAGGGGTTATTGAAATGAATGAAGACATATTATGGGTAAGTGATTTACATATCCCTTATGAAAATGAAGAAGCAGTAGAAAATTTATTCTTAGATATTAAAGAGAATAAATACAGCACAATAGTTTTAGGAGGAGATATACTTGATTTTATTAGTCCATCTCACTTTGATAAACATCCATATGAAGAAGGTACACTTCAAGAAGAACTAGATGAATATTATTATTTCATGGATAGATTAAGAAAGATATTTAAAGGTAAACTAATCTATCTAATT
>NZ_CALJLR010000027.1:0-6469 GCF_937982575.1 uncultured Arcobacter sp.
TTTAGTAGGTTTACAAATTCACTAGTTTATGATGGTGGAATTTGCAAGCGGCTCATTAATTAATTATTAATTAATAATTATTACCATACAATAAATATTGGTTGAGAAAACTTTTTTTAAGGAGTTTCAGATGAGTATCAAATACAAAATATTTATTCCTATTTTTATTATGGTTTTTTCAATGATTTTGTCAATAGGTTATTTTAATATTCAAAATACAAAAGAAAATGTTAAAAAGCTTTCTATTGAACATCTGCACTCATTAGGGTATATTACAAAAAAGAGAATAGAGCAATATTTAAAACAAACGGAAGCAGAAGTAAATATATTTAATAGTAGCGTACTTTTAAGAAAAACTCTTGAAAATAATGTCCATGAGTCAAACAAAGAGATATTTAGTATAATTAAAGTAATTATTGATTCTTCATATACAAATAATAAAACAATAAAAGATATTACTGAGCTTTCGCACCTAATTTTATAGTGTTACATTCGGTAGTAGCGGTATTCTCTCAGCATTTGTCATATCTATTGACATGTATTTTTCAGTTTTTTTAAGCCCCTATTTATGGGGATTTAGAATAGTCAATAACTAGTGTCAAGTACCATGGAGTATTTTATTACTATGCCCTACTTACAGTTGTTTTAGAAAGCATATCGATTAAAATTAGGTGCGAAAGCTCAGGATATTATTATTTTAGACACAAAAGGCAAAATTATTGCCTCAAAGAGCAATACTATAACTGAAAATAACTTCTCTTCAAATATGTTTGATAAATCAAAAAATGGAATATATTCACATTTGAGCTTTATGGATAACAACATGGTTCCAGTATTGTGTATAGGTGCGCCAATATTCAATGACAAAGTATTTGTTGGGGTAAGTATATTTAAAATAAAACTTGATTATTTAAATGAAATATTACAGCAAAGAAAAGGATTTGGTAATACCGGGGAGTCATTAATAGGTACACTTGATAAAAATAATAATATTGTATTTTTTTCACCTCTTAGATTTTCAAAATCTGTATTAATAATCTCACCTTTAGAAACCAACAAAGTAATTACTATGCGAGTTGCGCTTAAAAATAAAACTGATGAAATAATAGAAAATATATTGGATTATAGAGATATTCCTGTTGTTTCATCAATACATTACTTTGAACCTTTGAATATAGGCATAGTAGTTAAAAAAGATATTAAAGAAATCATGAAGCCAATAGAATATTTAATAAAAGAATTAATAATGATTTCTATAATTGGACTGATCACATCAATTATTATAAGTTTTATAATTGCAAAATATATTACTGTTACTATCATTAATATAGTAAATATTGCTTCTAGTATATCAGAAGGAAATATTCATAAAAGAGTTAAAGTTTTTGCAAATGATGAGCTTGGAATATTATCTCATTCGATTAATAAAATGGCAGACTCACTTGTAAATATGAATTTGTCACTTGAAGATAAAGTTCATGAGCAGACAATTAAACTTAAAAACGCCAATGGTAAATTGGAAAATATATTTGACATCACTCCAAATATAACATTGATCACAGATGGGAAAACTATTATAAAGGGAAATAATAAATTTTATAAATTTACTGGATATGACAGTATAGAAGATTTCCTAAAAGATTATAATTGCATCTGTGATATGTTTATAGACAGACATGGATATTTGAAGCCTATAATAGATGGTGTATCCTGGATAGAGTATATTATATTAAATAAAGACTTAGTTCATAAAGCTGTAATAGAAAAAGATGGTGAAGAATATTTATTTCTTATAAATGCTACAAAATATTATGAAAATGACAAAACATATTTTATTGCAGTTTTAGAAAATATTACTGAACTTCAAAAAGTAGCTCATAGCGATCACTTAACAAAGCTAATGAACCGTGTTAAAATTGATGAAATGCTTGAGAGATGTACTGATAGTTATAAACGATATAAAAATATTTATTCAATTATATTACTTGATATAGATCACTTTAAATTAGTTAATGATACATATGGGCATTTGGTGGGAGATGATATTTTAAAGCACATAGCAATAGTATTGAGTGAAAATACAAGAAATGTTGATTTAGTTGGTAGATGGGGTGGAGAAGAGTTTTTAATAATTTCTAAAGAAACAGATATAAATGGTGCTTCTATATTAGCTGAGAAAATCAGAGAACGTGTTGAATCATATAAGTTTGAAATTGCAACTCATCAGACAATAAGTCTTGGTATTGCTCAAATAAAAGATAATGAAACTGTTGATGAACTTTTAAAAAGAGCAGATGATGCCATGTATAAAGCAAAAGAAGGTGGAAGAAATAGAGTGATTGTTTCTGATTAGGAATATAAACTATTGAATGCAGCATAAGTGAGAGAGTGTTTTCCCTTGTTTATTCCCAAAGAATGCATATATATACGAACTGTCACGCACATAATAAATACAACTTTTTTATAAAATCACCCTAAATAAAAGTTTTTATGTTTTTTCATTATATACTGAGCTTTCGCACCTAATTTTATAGTGTTACATTCGGTAGTAGCGGTATTCTCTCAGCATTTGTCATATCTATTGACATGTATTTTTCAGTTTTTTTAAGCCCCTATTTATGGGGATTTAGAATAGTCAATAACTAGTGTCAAGTACCATGGAGTATTTTATTACTATGCCCTACTTACAGTTGTTTTAGAAAGCATATCGATTAAAATTAGGTGCGAAAGCTCAGTTATATAATTAAGGTTAAATTAAAAATTATCTTTTAGTTCAGCTACCAAACTGACTTATTGATTCAACTGCCTAACATTTGTTAAGTAATTGAACTAAGAGATATAGAGATTTTAAATAAGTTGGTTTGGTAGCTCTCTTGTTTAAGCTTTTCCGTAAGTATTTATCTTAAATATATAGAGAAATTGCATAATTACAATGCTGATGCTGTTGACTTAAGTTCAAAAACCTGTAATTTTAAGCCACATTTTTGAAAGTGATGGTATAATTTTTGACATCGAGTTTCTCTTGTTTTTTGTATGTTGTTTGCAAAAGAATTTTACTTAAAACATCAGAAAACTCGGCTTTAATAAGCCTTTTTCAAACTTCCAAAAAACTTAAATTAAGAAGTGATTTTGGGAATTTGAAAGTGGCTCGTAGATGTTATTTTATTAACTTCTTATATTGAATAAGTATTAATTGTGCTAAGATACTAGTAAATATTTTGTAATAGGCATTTGTCATGATTTTTGATTTAAAGAAAAAAAGCAATTATTCATTTATACTTATTGTTGTTATATTTTTAGTATTATTTTTTATAACTGTATTTTTAGTTTATAGTGAAAAATCTACAGCTGAAAATGTAAATATTACTGGAAAGCAGAGAATGTTGTCTCAGAGAATTGCTTTACTTTGTAACAACTACTATGATAACCCCTCAAATGAGAAATTTAAGACTCAAATAGAGGAAAATTTGGCTTATATAAGTTCTAATCATAATATTATTAAAGATATTGGAAACGAAAAGATAGATGAGATACTGTACGATTCTCGTTACCAATATGACAATTTACTCAATATCTACAAAAAAAATGTATTAATGTTTTTGAAAGATAAAAGTTTAAAGCATCTAAAAGTTATTAACTACACCAATGAATCTTTAGTTCGAATAGCAGATACTCTTGTTGCTGTTATGGAAATTGAATTTAAAAAGTTTATAAACTTTTTTTTAACTATTATGTTCATTTTATCGATAATATTCATTTTTGTGTTGTATTTTATTTATAAAAAAGTAACTCTTAGATCCATTTTGGATATGCAAGATGCCCTTCATATAGTTGAAAGTGACAAACTTTTTATTAGCTCTATACTAGATAATTCTGCTCATGCTATTGTAACAACTACTCCGGATGGAGTAATAACATCATTTAATAAAGCAGCTGAAAGGCTCTTAGGATACAAAAGTGAAGAGCTTATAAATAAACAAACAGCTGCACTTTTTCATAAAAAAGAGGAAGTGTTTCAAAGAGCAAAAGAGTTTAGTAAAGAGTTTAATACAACTATAGAACCTGGATTTGATGTGTTTGTTGAGAAGACAAACCGTGGATTAAAAAATAGTGATGAATGGACATATATAGATAAAGATGGTAAAGAGATAATGGTGAAACTATCAATTACCTCTTTAAAAAATGAAAGCGATTCGATAACTGGCTATCTTGGAATTGCAGAAGATATTACCGATGCAAAAATTAAAGAGCTAGAAATTAAAAACTATTTAAAATTGATTGATGAAAATATAATAACTTCAACAACAGATCTAAAAGGGAAGATAACATACTCATCAAAAGCTTTTAATACAATAAGTGGCTACTCAAAAGATGAATTAATTGGAAAAAATCATAACATAGTAAGACATGAAGATATTCCTGATGAGATATATAATGATTTATGGGAGACAATATCAAACAACAAAGTTTGGCGTGGAGAGATAAAAAACAGGAAAAAAGACGGTGGTTTTTACTGGGTAAATGCGACTATATATCCTATATATGACATATATAAAAATAAAATAGGCTACACGGCAATAAGACAGGATATTACAGATAAAAAAATGATAGAGATAATCTCAATTACAGATGGTTTAACTAATCTATATAACCGTAGGCATTTCAATGATATATCTCAGAGGGAACTAGACAGAGCAAAACGTGAAAGAAATATTTTTGCCTTTGTTTTATTGGATATAGATAATTTTAAAAAATACAACGATACTTATGGACACCAAGAGGGTGATAATGTTCTTATAAATGTTTCTAGTACGCTAAAAAACAGTTTTCAACGCTCAGAAGATATTGTATTTCGTCTTGGAGGAGAAGAGTTTGGTGTTATTCTTTATGCTAAAAAACAAGAAGAGGTTGAACATTTAGTCGAACAAGCACGTGCTAGCATTGAAGCCTTAGCTATTGAACATAAACTCAACCTTCCTTCTAAGGTAGTGACTGCTTCTTTTGGAGTCGGTGTCGCTTATGTGGATGACTTTAGTAAAAATTATGATATTGAAACTATTTACAAGAATGTTGATGACCTGCTTTACAAGGCAAAAGAGAGTGGAAGAAATAAAATTATAGTAGGAGAAGTGTAATGAAGTTTATTGTTGCTTTTTTAACTGTTGTCAATTTGTTCTTTAGCGGATGTACTAATGAAACAGAAGTAAAAACTTTTAGTATTGGAACAAATATTTGGCCTGGATATGAGCCATTGCATTTAGCAAAAATTCAAAACGAATATAAAAATAACGTTGATGTAATTACATATGATTCAGCAACAATAGTGCTAAATAAATTTAGAAACAAAGAGATAGAAGGTGCAGCTCTCACACTGGACGAAGTCATATTGCTAAAAGATCAAGGGTACAATCCTGTGATTATTGCTGTACTTGATGTGTCCGAAGGTGCTGATGTATTACTTTGTAAACCAAATATTAATTCATTGTCTGAGTTGAAAGATAAAAGTATTGGTGTTGAAAATTCCGCTCTAGGCTCTTACATTTTAACAAGAGTGCTTGAACTCGCAAAACTGACAAATAATGATATTCAGCTTGTGCCACTAGGTGTAAACCAGCATGAGGGTGCATTTGACGATAATGTAGTAGATGCTGTTATAACTTTTGAGCCTGTACGCTCAGAGCTACTGAAAAAAGGTGCAAAAGAGATATTTACAAGTAAAGATATCCCTGGGGAAATAGTTGATGTTTTAGTAGTTAGAAAAGAGTTTTTAGACAGTAAGTATATAGAAGATATTTTACAAGCTTGGGAAATATCAAGTAAACAAATACTCTCCGGTGATTCTAAAGCGATTAGTTTGATTTCTAAACGTCTAAATCAGAGCAGTAGTGAGTTTATTAACTCTTTAGACGGTCTAAGTATACCAACACGTGAAAAATCAAATACTATGCTAAAAGATGGTTCCTTAAGACAAACAATTTTAAAAATTCAAAATGTTATGCTTGAAAAAAAGTTGATTAAAAAAGAGATAGATGTTGAATCAGTAATTTATTGATTTTTTCTATAATGTCCATAAATAGTAGTTTATGGAACTTTCTTAAAAATCTATTACTTGCTTGAAAATTACAAAAAAGTAGTGAAATGATTTCACTACTCTCATTTTTTATGCTGTTAGTTTCTCCATAGGTTTATTTTTTACCACTTCACAGCCATATTTGTTTTTTATCTCCTCCATGCTTTTTTGTTTAGGGTTTTTTCCCTTCATTTCTCCATAATACCAAAGCTTTTTTTTGTTTGCCCATTTGAAATTTAGCTCTTTTAGGGTTTCTTTGATATGCCTTGTATCTCCACTCACCCAGATCCATGAGCCTACAACTTCAATAACTATATGCTCAAAATGCAAAATTTTAGAGATTACGGTAGTGTTCAAGATTCCGTGTCAGCATCGGATAATTCCTAAAATTGTATCACA